>JBAYFW010000017.1:0-15120 GCA_041667005.1 Minisyncoccota bacterium
AATCTCAATAGCCCGGAGAAGGCGGCGGGGATTTTTCTTATCAATCGTCTCGTATCTTTCTGGATCGAGCTTTTTCAAAATTATGCCCAACTGGGATGTAGATTTAAGTTTAAGCTTGGCTCGAAGATTGGGGTTGGGTGGAACATCGGGAAAGACAATTCCATCAACTAAAGCGGAGATATAATAGCCAGTGCCGCCGCAAATAATGGGGAGTTTGTCTTTTGCTACAATTTCCGAAATAGCCTTTTCAGCTAGCCCCACATATTGGGTTACATCAAATGTCTTTTTCGGATCAGCAACGTCTAATAAATAATGCTTGATACCACCCATTTCTTTCTTAGTAATTTTACCCGTGCCAATATTTAAACCGCGATAGACCTGCCGTGAGTCGGCGGAAATGATTTCTCCATTAAGTTTCCTAGCTAAAGAAACCGCCAAGTCACTTTTGCCGGTGGCGGTGGGACCAAGGATTATGAGGAGTGTGGTACGATTTTTCATAAAAAAATAGAGCGCAAGGGGGTCAGCCTTGCGCTCGCAGAGCCGAACGATCGCTTAGTGGCAGGCTAGGCAATCTAGGGCATGCCGGAGTCATGGAGTTAGAATCCGGCCCGCTGTAAATACTTGCAGGCTCCTAGCTCTTGATTGTTTTGCGTGACCGTCAATCAAATTACAGCTCCGACATTAGAATACATTACCTCCTAGGTGTGTCAAGGGTTTGGAAAGTTGCAGATCACTAGCAATTTAAGAGTGCCGAGAGGGAGAATCGAACTCCCATGGATTACTCCGCACGATTTTGAGTCGTGTGCGTCTACCAATTCCGCCATCTCGGCCTAGTTACTAGTCTACAAGAAATCCAGGTAAAATCAAATGGAGGAAACTTAATTTTGCATTTTATCTTTTTCACTGTAAACTTGTGTCATGACTACCCCTTATGTTAACGATGCGATTTTCTGGATCGAGATAAATAAGATCAGCCCCAACCCCTATCAGCCTCGCCGCGAGTTCGATCCGGCCGCTTTGAAGACTCTTTCGGAATCTATCCGAATGTATGGTGTTCTTCAACCTCTGGTCGTGACTCGGAAAGAAGTTTATCACGAAGGCGGCGGTATGACGGTTGAGTACGAACTCATTTCTGGCGAGCGCCGACTTAGAGCTTCCAAATTGGCTGGTCTTTCGGCTGTTCCAGTTTTGATCAAGAGCGGCGAAGAGAACGCCCAGCTCAAGCTGGAGATGGCTATTATCGAAAATCTCCAAAGGGAAGATTTGAATGCCGTCGACCGAGCTCGTTCTTTCGAACGGCTAGCCAAAGAGTTTGGTTTGAAACAGTCTCAGATTGCTGATAAGGTGGGTAAGAGCCGTGAATATGTGTCGAACTCGATGCGTATTCTTTTGCTTCCTGATGAAATGATCAACGCTTTGGCCGAAGGTAAGATCTCCGAGGGTCATACCCGGCCGCTTCTTATGCTTCAGGATCGACCTGAGGAACAAGTCGTTCTTTTCAAGGAAATCATGACCAAGAAGCTCACCGTCCGCGAGGCGGAGTCTCTTTCTCGTCGAGTAGCCACCGAAAAGATTCGCAATAAAGACAAATATCTTGATCCGCAGATTATCGAGATGGAGAAGAACTTCACCGAATCATTGGGGACGAGGGTTCGCATCGAAAAAAGCAAGACCGGCGGCACGGTCACGATCGATTTCTTCAGTCCTGAGGATTTGCGAGCTCTGCTTCTAAGGTTGAACAATGACGTGAGCCAGAAAACCGCCTCTACACCTGGCTTAGCCGCGGACTCGATCGCGACTCCTTCTGGCAATTCCGAAGACCGGGCAACTGAGCAAGACTCAACCGGTTCTTTGCCGGAAAGCGGCAAGCCTATCGACGACCGTTCGGCGGTGGAGATCGAGAAAGATGAAAACGAGGATCTTTACTCGCTCAAGAACTTTTCAGTGTAGGATTTCAGGGCGATTTCCATTTTGACTTGCTACATAATGAAAATAGCCTGTCATCAATATTGACCATTCGGTTACAGGGTATATCATTGTGCCATGGAAGCGTTAATGATCACCTTAATTTCGATTTTTATTACCGCAATTTTGGGCGGTATCGGTTATTTGCTTCGGAAGATTTTCGAAAAAGTCGAGTTGGTTAGCTCCGATATTGCCGAGATGAAGCCCAAACTCGATTTTCTCTGGAAAGACAAGTTTGCTCCGTCTTTTTCGCCGCGGCAACTCAATGAAGTTGGCCGCAATATACTGGCCGAAAGCGGCATTAGGGAAATTATAGATACAAAAAGGCCGCAATTGCTTGAAACTGTTCGTTCCTTGGATCCAAAAAACGCCTACGATGCCGAAGAAGCCATCTCAAAAGTCGTCGATGATTTACCGGAACATTTTCCAGATATCGTTGACCAATTGAAAGCGGGCGCCTTCAAAGTCGGTCAGAACATTGGGGTTCTGCTATTTGTCGGCAGTGTTTACCTTAGAGATCTTATTTTCCCGGAGTTGGGCTATTCACTGACTGATCTTGAAGATACCAAGACTGCCTAGAAGTTCAATAAAGTAAAAAATGATCGCCCAAGTTGCGCCTCGGGAAGCACATTCCGTGATTAATCAATTTTGTTTTTTCGCTCTTCCAAACCTTCCTTTCTTAGGCACCGCCAGCATCTCGAGGGCCCTCTCCAAAGTAATTTCATAAACATCATCCGGTGCTTTGATTGAGCGGTAATTGAGATCGGAGACGACATAGGGGCCGAAACGGCCGGCCGAAGCGATGACATCTTTGTTTGTTTTGGGATCGACACCTAAGGTTCGGGGCAAGCTTAAATACTTGAGGGCGTCCGCTACAGTTACTTTTGACGGATCCATGGTCTTGGGTATGGAAGCCATTTTAGGCTTAATAGGAGAGATCGCTATGCTTTCTGACTCGGTTTTGACCGGCACTGCACTATTTTCCAAACTTTCATCCTTTGGACTTTCACTTTCTTGCCCTTCGAAGCCTTGGCGAAGGAGGGTGCCTTTCTTGACCTCCGTAGCTTCAGCGGAGGAGGTTGCCTTTTTACTTTTGCCTTTCTTTACTTTCGGCAATCTGACTCCCAACTGCACATACGGCCCGAAGCGTCCCGTTAGAACGAAAATAGGCAATCCTGTAGTTGGATCAGTACCGATTGGTGTATCACTTTTGAATTCCGTGCCGTCGAGAGCTAGGGCGCCCTCGCAATCCGGATACTTGGAACAGGACAGAAACTTGCCGTTTTTGCCCAGCTTGATAGCCATGGGGCTTGTTCCGCACTTCGGACACTTGAACTTTGGGTCAGCTTCACCGAGGTTGGTGACCTTAGCCATTTTGTCTTTGGCTAAGACATCGGCATGGAAAGGCTTGTAGAATTCTCCCAAAGTCTTGGCGTAAGTGCGGTCACCGTTAGCAATGTCATCGAGCTTATCTTCCATCTCAGCTGTGAAGGAATCGCTAATATAGGAAGGGAAGTATTCCTCCAGGAAGGAAGAAACGACATCGCCCGTGTCGGTCGGCTTCAGTGATTTATTTTCTTTGGTCACATAACCGCGGTCTTCGATGGTCTTGGAGATGGAGGCGTAAGTGGAAGGACGGCCGATGCCGCGCTTCTCAAGTTCTTTGATCAAGCCGGCTTCGGTGTAGCGGGCCGGCGGCTCGGTCTGCTTTTCCTCTGAATTGATGTCTACTAGATCGAGATTTTCTCCTTTAGCGCACTTGGGCAAATTGACTTCTTCACCAGTGGACTCGGGATCGGCTTTGAGCCAGCCGTCAAAAATCACACGCGAGCCGTTGGCTTCAAAATCGGGGATGGAAGTGCCGTCTGTGTTTGTGTTGTTATTTCCGCTCTGTGTGTCATTCCCGCGAAGGCGGGAATCCAGGATATTACCACTCGATCCAGAGTTTTCTGTACCACCCTGGATTCCCGCCTTCGCGGGAATGACATCGCATAGATTTGCAATAATTTTCGTCCTTGCCACTCGCGCATCGGCCATTTGCGAAGAAACCGCTCTTTGCCAGATCAAGCGGTAAAGTTTCTTCTGCTCATCGTTGTGGCCGGCATTTTCTTTGTCGAAATGGGAAGGACGAATGGCTTCGTGAGCTTCTTGGGCGTTCTTGCTCTTGGTGGCGTATTTGCGGACCTGGAGGTAATTGGCGCCATATTCCTTGGTTACGATTGCCGAAATTTGGGCCACGGCCTGATCGCCCAGATTGGTCGAATCGGTACGCATATAGGTAATGTAGCCGGCTTCATAAAGTTTCTGAGCCACGCCCATGGTTCGGGAAGGAGAAAAGCCCAAGCGGGAACTGGCTGTCTGCTGGAGTGTAGAAGTAATGAAGGGAGCTCGCGGTGAGCGCTTCTGCTCGCTTTCTTCTATATCTCTAATTTGCCACTTTTCTTTTTTGGCTAGATCAATGATTCGTTCAACTTCTTTTTTGTCTCGAGGCTCTTCTTTGCATTTGAGGATGATCGTTTCTTTCTTTTCAGTTTTCCATTGGCCGGCAATAGCCCAATAAGTTTCGGGTTTGAAAGCTCGAATTTCTCTTTCGCGTTCCATTATTATACGAAGGGCCGGTGATTGAACGCGGCCAGCCGAGAGGCCGTAACGAACCTTTTTCCAGACCAAACCAGAGAGGTCGTACCCAACCAGACGGTCGAGGACTCGGCGAGCTTCTTGGGCTTCGCGAAGATGTTGGTCGATGTCTCGGGGCTGTTTTAAGGCTTCAAGGACGGCTTCTTTGGTGATTTCGTGGTAAGTCACGCGCTTCATCTTCCTCTTAATACCTGGACCAAGACGGTCCTCGAGGACCTGGGCAATATGCCAAGCGATGGCTTCGCCTTCTCGGTCGGGGTCAGTGGCCAGGATGATTTCATCAGCCTTGGAAGCTTTCTCTGTAATGTCGGCAATGACATCAAGCTTTTTGGCAACGATCTCGTAATGAGGGGCGAAGTCGTGGTCAATGTCGACGGCTTTCTTGTTGGATTTGGGTAGATCGCGGATGTGGCCGACGGAAGCGCGGACGAGAAAACCGTCTCCAAGATATTTGGAGATGGTTTTGGCTTTGGAAGGGGACTCGACAATTAGGAGCTTCATGGGTTGAGTAAGTATTGCACGATAATAAATATTTTCAAAATTGCGCGTGGTTAATACGGAAGACTCCGTTGTGTTGCTTAACCAGACCTTTAAGCTCAAGACCGGTAATTGTAATATTGAAATCAGTGGCGGTAAGGGTCAGTTTTTGAATTAACTCGGAAGCGGGGGTGGGCTTGTATTGCAAGGCTCTAATAATAGCCAGTTCAGTGGGAGAAAGATCAGAAGGAAAGAGAAGGCTTTGATTCTGATTGAGGCTTTCTTGAGAGACTTGAAGGTGTGAAATAGTCTTATCTTGCTCTGTTTTCTTCTTCTTGCTCCAATTGCTCCACGGTCGGGGCTTTTTGATAACTACGGGCTTGGGCCTCTCAACTTCAAAGCCAAGAGCCTCAAGAATGTCTAGGGAAGACATAACGGGTGTGGCGCCTTCGTGATAAAGGAGATGGGGACCGTAAGTCAGTTCGGAGAAGATGGAACCGGGGACGATAAGAACATCGCGGTTGGCTTCGAGGGCATAACGAGCAGTGATAAGGGTACCGGAACCGACCCGGCCTTGAATGACTAGGGTAGCGTGCGAACAGCCGGCCATTAGTTGGTTGCGAACAGGAAAGGTCCAGTGGATTCCTTCTTGTTCTATTTCAAATGGAGAAAGCAAAGCATTGCCGGAGGAAATGATTCGCAAGGCTAGCTGTAAATGTGATGGCGGATAAAGGGACTTTTCCGAAAGGCCGGAGCCGGGGAAAGAGATAGTTCGCAAGCCGTTTCGTATGGCGGCTTCATGAGCGATGGAATCGATGCCCAAAGCCAGGCCGGAAACGATGACGACCGGATAATTCCGAAGGCCGGCGATCAGGTGTTCGCAAGCGTCGCGGCCGTATTCATCATAGTCGCGGGCGCCGATGACACAAAGATATTTGAATTCCGGCGGCGGCAAAGTTCCAGCCAGATAAAGATGGTCAGGCGCCTGGGCAAGCTGGCGCAGAAGGGGAGGAAATTGAGGTGGTAGGATTTTGGTAACTTCCATGGTCATGATTTAAGCAAGGCCTGGCCTCGCCTCAAGAAGTCTATCAAAGAGAGATAAAATCCGTATCAAAAAGTGATAAAAAAAGAATGAAGATTTCCGAGAGGTTCCACCTAGGTGGAACCTCTATGCTTAGATTGCAGAGGTTTAACCTCTGACATCTTTATGCTAAACTAAATTCATTATGCTCGACATCAAATTCATTAGGGAAAATAAGGAAATTGTGGCCGCCGCTATCAAGAATAAGAATCGAGATCTTGATATTGACCAGTTGCTTGCCGCTTATGACCAGCGTAAAGCTAGCCTGCAGAAGATCGAGGATATTAGCCGGCAGCGCAATGAAGCTGCCCAAGTTCGCGACGTCGAAAAGGGAACCCGGTTGAAGAAAGATTACGAGAACGCCGAGGGCGAAAGAGATGAGTCGGAAAAGGTTTTCCTCTCTTTTATGATGAAAGTGCCAAATATTCCGTCGCTTGATACACCGATTGGTCCTGATGAAAGTGCTAACAAAGTCATTCGCTCATGGGGGGAGAAGCCGGTCTTTTCTTTCAAGCCGAAAGAGCACATTGATTTGGGCGTCGACTTGGGTGTTATTGATGTTGAGACGGCTGCTACGGTTAGCGGAACCAGATTCGCTTATCTCAAGGGCGACTTAGTCTTATTACAGTTCTCACTGTTGCAGTTTTGTCTCCAAGAACTAACGAATCTGGAAACTTTGCAGAAAATTGCTTCGGAAGCTGGTGTTAATGTTAAAGTTACTCCTTTTGTACCAGTTTTACCTCCAATGTTCGTCAAACCGGCTGTTCAAAATAGGATGGCTCGCTTCCTGACACCGGAAGAGCATTATATGTTTCCTAATGACGATCTTATGTTGGTTGGAAGTGCCGAGCATACCCTTGGGCCGATTCATATGGATTCGGTTATTGCCGAGGACAAGCTACCTATTCGCTACGTCGGTTACTCTTCAGCCTTTCGGAGAGAAGCCGGATCTGGCGGCAAAGATACTAAGGGTATTTTGCGCCAGCATCAATTCGACAAGCTGGAAATGGAGACATATTGCCTGCCAGAAAATTCTATGCAGGAGCAGGATTTCCTAGTGGCGATTCAAGAGCATATTTTGAAAGCTCTTAAACTTCCTTATCAAGTAGTCTTAGTCTGCACTGGTGATATGGGTTTTCCCGATTATCGCCAGATAGATATCGAGACTTGGATGCCGGGCCAAGACCGTTATCGCGAAACTCACAGCGCTGATCTGACAACCAGCTTCCAGTCGCGTCGTTTGAATACTCGGGTTAAAAGAGCGGATGGGAAGATTGAGCCTGTTCACATGAATGATGCCACAGCCGTGGCTTTTGGAAGAATTCTTATTGCTATCATGGAGAATTACCAACAACCCGACGGTTCGATCGCCATTCCGGAAGTTCTCATCAAATATTTCGGACATTTCTCGATCACCAAATAAACCAATATGCGAGGCCATAGCCGACTGCAGTCGCGTCAATCGAAAAGATTTATCGAGCGTAAGAAGACGCGAGTTGTTCTGGGCTGGTTTGTGGGTATTGTTGCTCTGGCTAGCTGGTTTGTGGCTCTAACGGCTTTTACCCACTTATCTTTTTTGGCCGTCAGTCAGATCGAAGTTCAAGGAGCCGATCAGGATATAGAGAATAATATAAGCGCGGCGACTTTGAATTCTTTGCAGGGTAAGTATTGGGGA
This sequence comes from Minisyncoccota bacterium, assembly GCA_041667005.1. Classification (GTDB taxonomy): domain Bacteria; phylum Patescibacteriota; class Minisyncoccia; order Phycocordibacterales; family PALSA-1337; genus C7867-002. Next base: position 7,836 of record JBAYFW010000017.1, read on the forward strand.
CTTTTTTCCAAAGATAATATTTTCATTTATTCCAAAGCTGACGCCGCAGAAGCTGTCCGGGTCGCTTCGGAAAGGATCGACTCGGTCAATATCAAGCGTTCCGGTTTGAATAGCCTTCTTATTACAGTTAGGGAAAAAATACCGGTCGCATTGATTTGCCCGTATCTGCCGGACTTTTTCAATGAAGACGCTTCCTCTGCTGTGGCTTTTGCTTCTTCCTCACCGGCAGCGGCGGGCCCAGCCACATGCTATCTGGCTGATAAAGAGGGTTTCATTTTCCAGAAAGCGCCTTTCGATTTGAAAAGCGGCTACAATCGTTATTACATTCCGGCTTTGACCGATAATGAAACGAGTCGCATTATTGGCAACTTCGCTACCTCGACGGCCGAATTCGTCGCTCTCCAAGATTTTTATAACAGCGTTAGCCGGGCCGGTTTGAAAGTCCTGGCAATCTTGGCCAAAGATAAAGGTGAATATGAAATGTATGTCCAAACTAACGACAATATTACGGTGGTTTATTTCAATGATAGCCGATCTTTCAATGATCAGCTTTCCAATCTGATTTCTTTTTGGAATAAAATGACCGGCTCATTTGAATACATTGATGTCCGCTATGGTTCCAATGTTTTTTACCGGCAAATGCAGTAGAATAGGTCAATGGTCAAACACTTTTTCTATGTTCTTTTCGGCGGAATGGCCGCGATCATTGGAGGGGTGGCTTTGGCCTACGCCGGCCGGCTGGTCTGGCAGGAATCTCCGAGCTTGAGGCAATTTAAATTCTCCAATCTAGCGGCCGTGGCTTCGACCGTTATCTCCCAGCCAACCGATGGAACGTCCATTTCCGGTCTGCGTCGTTCTTTTCGCTATAGCGCTAACGAGGAGGAAGACCTAATCAACGCCGCAACTATAGCTTTGCCAAATATTGGAGCCAAAGGAGTGGGTGCTGTTGCTTATCTGGTCAAAAATTTGGAGACGGGAAATGTTTCCGCTTCGCGCAACCCTGATAAGCTTTTACCTATCGCCTCTCTGACTAAGCTGGTGACGGCCGTGATAGCCAGACAAAAGATCGATCCTGAAGACCGGGTCGTCATTACCAAGCAGATTATGTCGACTTATGGCAATACCGGCCAATTTAAAGTTAATGAAACTCTGCGGGCGGGCGACCTTATTTACCCGCTTCTAATGGTTTCTTCCAATGACGCCGCCGAAGCATTGGCCCGGCAAGCCGGTCGTGCCAAGTTTTTGGCCGCAATGAATGATTTTGCTCAGTCGATCGGTGCCTATCGAACAACTTTCACCGATCCTTCCGGTCTCTCGCCTGACAATCGCTCAACGGTTGACGATCTGGCTCTGATTTTGGAATGGATCAGGAAGAATGATCCGGAAATCATTACCATTACTAATCTTAAGTCCAAAACCGTTAGAACTCATACTTGGTTGAACCCTACACATTTCCTAAGCTGGTCGAACTATCTTGGCGGCAAGAACGGTTATACCGATGAAGCCAATCGAACGGGGGCGGCTCTTTTCAAGATGGGGGATAAGAAAGAGGTTTATGCCGTCGTTATCTTGGGTAGTAGCTCGAGGGATCAGGATATGGTAAAACTGTTGGGCAAAGTTAAGTAAGAAGGGACTAGGAATTAGGGATTAGGGACTAGGTGTTAGGGGCTAGGCTAAAATTCTGTGATTCCCTAGTCCCCTCATCTCATTATGACAATAGATTCTATAAAAAATAAGAAGTCATTAAAGATGTGCTCATTCTGGTCCTCCCTCCCTCGCCCTTTTTTCGTCTTGGCTCCCATGGCCAATGTGACGGACAGCGTCTTCCGCAAACTCTTCGCCAAATACGGCAAGCCCGATGTGACCTGGACCGAGTTTGTCTCGGCCGATGGTTTGGTTTCGGCTGGCCAGAAGAAGTTGCTTGTCGATTTGGAATATACAAATAAAGAAAGGCCGATTGTGGCTCAGCTTTTTACCGGCCATCCGGAAGTTATGCGGGAAGCGGCAGTTCTTGTTAAGACCTTAGGATTCGACGGCCTGGATATCAACATGGGCTGTCCGGACCGGGCGGTTGAAAAACAAGGCGGTGGCGCAGCACTTATTAAAGATACAGTTTTGGCTTTAAAGGTGCTTGAGGCGGCACGAGACGGAGTTGACCTTAATAGTGGTTTAAATCAAAAATCAAAAATCCCTACTTCGCTCCTTCGGAGCTACGAAGGGCAAAGCAAAAGTTCCTTCTCCGCTAAAGCTACGAAGGACAATCAAAAATTAAAGGCAAAAGGAGAAAAGTTTCAGACAATTCCGGTTAGTGTTAAAACCAGGATCGGGTATAACAAAATTGATCTTAATTGGATTAAGTTTCTCTTGGAGCAGAAACTGCCGGCTTTGACTGTCCATCTGAGAACAAGGAAGGAAATGTCGGAAGTGCCGGCGCATTGGGAAATTATGCCGGAAATCATCAAAATGCGGAATGAAATTGCGCCGGCAACTTTGATTATTGGCAACGGAGACGTAGAGAGTCTGGAGCAGGCTCGAGAATATAGCGAGAAATATGGTTGCGACGGCATCATGATCGGCCGGGGCATTTTCGGCAAGCCTTGGTTTTTTGAGGGCCTGAAGAAATTGAAAACAGGGAAGTCGGGTCTTAGAAATATTTTAAATACCAAACTGGACTTCGAGAAGACTCCGGAGGAGCGTTTAAAAATCTTAGTTGAGCATGCCAAACTATTTGAGAAGACATTCCTGCCTGCGCCAACTTTAAATAATAAATCTCTGAATAAGAATGGGCTACGGCAGGCAAGCAAAAACATCAAGAATTTCGATGTAATGAAGAAGCATTTCAAAGCCTATGTTTCCGGCTGGGACGGAGCCAAGGAACTTCGGGTTAAGCTTTTTGAAGCCGAATATGCCAAGGATGTGGCGGCTGTAGTCAAAGAGTATATCAAAGAGCGATAGCTTGTATTTGCTGTTGGGCAGACTATAATGTGATCTGCCACATCCACCCTGTCCCACAGAGTAGTTTGGCATCATTGAGCCCGCGCGGCTGACTCTCTCAGCAATTCAGCGCGGGCTCTTTCTAATATCTGACTCTTTATCCCCCTTCACCCTTGCTTTTATTTTTATAAGGACTACACATGCTTAATGGGTCGGTACACGGTGTAGCTCGCACTCCAGCCTTCCCAAGGCATCAGTTCCGCAAAGTAGTGGTGCGAGCGTCAGTTCGGTCCTAGCGAGGAGAGTGGCGATAGCGCCCGAGCGCCCTACGTACCTTCATTAGAGGTTGAGGGCGCTCCTTTTTGTTCGTGACCATGTCGGACATGGTCCAAACTTCGTTCCACCAACTGACGAAACCGGCCGGTGGAGCCATTGGCGGAATTAACTTTTCCCTGTAAACTTATCTTATGCCCGTCCTCTACCGCAAATATCGCCCTCAATCTTGGTCGGAAGTGGTTGGCCAGGATGAGATAGTGAATACCCTCAAGGAGTCGGCCAAACTTAAACGCCTTTCCCATGCCTATCTCTTTTCCGGCTCGCGTGGCACCGGCAAAACCACCACCGCCCGGATTTTCGCCCGGAGTGTGGAGACGGCCGATGAAGACATTTACGAGATCGATGCCGCTTCCAACCGGGGTATTGATGACATTCGCGAACTCCGCGAGCATGTCTCGGTCCTGCCGTTCACCTCGCCTTACAAGGTCTATATCATCGACGAGGTCCATATGCTTTCCAAGGACGCCTGGAATGCCCTCTTGAAAACGCTGGAAGAACCGCCCAAACATGTCATTTTCATTCTAGCCACGACGGAGCTTGATAAAGTTCCGGACACCATCGTCTCCCGCTGTCAGACCTTCACTTTCCGGAGGCCCAATCGGGAAGTTATCAGGAAGCATGTTCTGGATGTGGCCACCAAGGAAGGTTTGAAACTCGATCCGGGCGCGGCCGACCTGATCGCCATGCTGGGTGATGGTTCCTTCCGCGATGCCTTGGGAACACTGGAAAAAGTTATCGCCACTTCCAAAGACGTTAAATTGACGCGCGAAGAAGTGGAAGCCATCACCGGCGCGCCCAAAGCTTCGCTCGTTAACGCCTACATCGGCGCTCTTCTCAAGAAAGATTGCGACAAAGCTCTCGAGGCCCTGGCCCAAGCCGATAGAAGTGGTCTCTCCATTAACACCCTAGCCACCCTTATCCTCGAGAAAGCCCGCTTCATCCTTCTTCTGGCCAACTCCGCCTCAGCTCGCCCTGACATCGAAAAGCGCTTCTCGCCCGACGATTTCGCTTTCGTAGAAGAAATGGCTAAGACCAAAGCTCTGACTCCGGCTATTTTGGAAATGCTTCTGGGGGCGGTTGAGGGGATCAATAGGGCCAGGATAGGGATATTGCCGTTGGAGATGGTCAGTGTGATGGTGTGTGGTTAAGATTGACATATATATCTGACTAATATAAGATATATATGTAAAATAATATCCAATACCATGATCAGCCAAGTCATTGTCAACGTCGATAGTCAGCTCAAGAAGCAGGCTATGAAGAAAGCTCAAGGCCAAGGCATTCCTTTCTCGGCTGTCTTGAAGCTGGCTATCAAAGCGTTCGTAGAGGGTCATCTTAATGTTGGTTTGGTTGGTGATATGGACGCTAAACTTCATGCAAAGTTCTTAAAAGCAGAAAACGATTTTACGGCTGGTAAAAATATTTCGCCAAAGTTTTCGACTGTTGCGCAAGGGAGAGCATATCTGGATAATTAGCGGGTGCTGTATACATTCCATACCGATTTCAAAAAGCAACTCAAGAAATTGCCGCCAAAAATAGTGGATCGTTTTTTCGAGCGTCTTAATATTCTCCTTACCGATCCTGCGCACCCGCTGCTTAATAATCACGATGTCAGCAAGGCTTTTCCGGGAAGAAGGAGCATTAATGTGACGGGTGATTACAGAGCTCACTTTAAGGAGATCGACGGATGCTATGTTTTTGTAGATATCGGTAAACATGTGGGTCTATATCGGTAATTTGTTGCAGACGCGTATAAAAGCTTTGGAAACAATTTGTGAAACTGACCAAAATATTGTACGCTATGTCAATCCCTTGCGGGATCCTCCTACGCTCCTGCAGAGCTTCGGAGGACAGGTCGTCTAATTGGTCGTCTGAATCGCTCTTGAAAAAATCTTGCGGGATCGTCTAATGGTAGGACATGGGCCTTTGAAGCCCAGTATCTTGGTTCGAGTCCAAGTCCCGCAGCAAATGAAAATAGAAATAATAAAATCCGTTGATGATGCAAATGAAGCAGTAGGTCTCACAGTTGTTATTGATGTATTCCGCGCTTTCAGCACGGAAGCATTTATATTTGCAAATAATGCCGAAAAGATTATCCCCGTAAAAGACCTTGAAGATGCCTACAGGTTAAAAAGAAATAATCCCGGGTATATTTTGGTAGGTGAGAGAGGTGGTAAAAAACCAGAGGGTTTTGATTTCGGTAATGGTCCAAGCGAAGTTCTCCATGTAAATTTTTCAGGAAAAACCATCATACACACGACATCAAATGGAACGAAAGGTCTCATGAATGCTTGTAACGCCGACACTATCCTTGTTGGCAGCTTTGTCATGGCTGATAGCATAATCAAGTACATACAAAAGAATAAACCCGAGATAGTGTCTCTGGTGTCTACTTCCCATCATGCAGGTGAAGAAAATGAGGATATACTGCTGGCATACTATATTCAGGATGTATTACATGGAAAAAGTGTGGATGAACTTGCGGTTAAGAATAAGTTAGCAACAAATACCGCGAGTCAGTTTTTGCTTACCGAAGTCGGAGTGCCCCAAGCGGACATAGATTTGTGCCTGGATTTCCACCGCTTTAACTTTGTGATCAAAAAAGTCGCTACTGATAATGGATTTTATCTCACTAAAGAAGTTCTAAAATAAGTTCCAACTTCGTCCCAGACGGCCAGTAAATAGGTTTCTAATAAAATCAAATGAAAGTCTTAATCACCGGCATTGCCGGAACAGGAAAATCAACAATAGTAAAAGCTTTGAATGATCGAGGTATTGAGTCTGTTGATCTTCATGACATCCCAGGCCTGTGCTTCTGGCAAGACAAGGCTACCAAGAGAAAGGTTGAATATACCCCGGTTCATTCGCGGGATTGGTTTGAGACTGTGAATCGTCTCTGTGATATAGACAGATTGAAGGTTATGCTCAATCAGAAGCAAGATATAGTTATGGCTGGAACGGCGGGTGATAATCAACAGGAGTATCTGCCACTTTTCGACAAGGTGATTCTTTTGCAGTGTAGTCCAGCAGAGCTAATTCATCGAATGCAAAGTAGGACCAATAAGTCCGGATACGGGAAGTCGAAGGCAGAGCAAGATGATAATATTGAATGGCAGAAGGAGTTTGACCCGCAGGTTCTCTCGTATGGTGCTGTGCCAATAAACACCGAGAGGGGGCTTGATGAGGTTGTGGATGAGATTATCCAGATTATCAAGCCGACTTACCCTAATTAGTGAAATAGGTTCCAACATCGTTCCACACGGCCAGCAAATATATATTGTGATATAGTAGATTTGTGATACCAAAAATCTATTTTATAACTGGCGTCTGTGGAGTTGGAAAATCGGCAGCCATTCCATATTTGAAAGAATTGCTGTCAAAAGACCATTTCGATGTCCGCGATTTCGATGAGCGTGGGTGCCCAATGGAGCGGGCCATGAATGGCGAATGAAGGAATTGAGGAACTGGCTAGAAATAGGTGCAAAGTCTGCAAAGAAAAATGTTTCTACTATCATTTGCGGCTTTGCCAAGCGAAAAGATTTTTCTGGTATTGCAGTCGGTGATATGCCAGAGATCGAAGTCATTCTTTTGAATGCGGAGCCGGAGATCGTACGCAAAAGACTGGTAGGGCGCTACAGTAAAAATGGAGTATTTGACGAGAGTCAGAAGGTGATAGGAAAGTCAGTGAATGAATTTATCGAAGGAAATGTTTGGTATTGTAAAATCATGGAGAAAGAGTGTATTGAAGATGGTTGTAAGATCGTCAATACCTCGAAGCTAACACCTGAAGATGTTTCAAGAGAAATTGTAAGTATAATCGGCGCCTAAATGGTTCCAGCATCGCTCCACACAACTCCGAATGACCAACCACTTACAATCCAAACTTATAGTCATTCGCGACAACTCTGGCTCTGGGAAAGGTACGATCGCCAAGAAAGTACGATAATCCAAAGAGTATAAATATGACAAAGCTGTTTTTGGATGTTATCCTTTAGAAAATATATGAAAATAAGAA
>JBAYFW010000018.1:0-14136 GCA_041667005.1 Minisyncoccota bacterium
AACTTCGGCCAGGGAATTTCGACCGCCATCATTGATGAACGCAAGAAGAAAGGTAAATTCAAATCACTAGCTGACTTCTTGGAGCGCGTCAAAGACCGCAATTTGAATAAAAAATCCCTCGAGTCTCTTATCAAAGCCGGAGCTTTGGATTGCTTCGGTGAAGACCGGGGAGTGATGATGGCTAACCTTGACTTGATGCTTGATTTCAATAAGGAAAGCGAAAAGCAGTCAGCCGACCAAAGTTCCCTCTTCGGTATGATGGCCGATCATGCCAGTGTTCCGACTCTTCGCCTCCGAGAGGCCCCCTTAGCGGAGATGCGCGACAAGTTAGCTTGGGAAAAGGAACTTCTTGGCCTTTATGTTTCGGGCCATCCTCTCGAACGCTACCGCGAGATTATCATGAAGAAGGATATCGACATCAAGCGGGCCTTGGAAAATAGCAAAGAAGGCGCTTCGGTCATCTTCGCCGCTATCATCAACGAAGTCCGTCTGGTCCAGACCAAAGACAATGAAACCATGGCTTTCATCGGTATTTCCGATTTCTCCGGTTCATCTGATGCGGTCGTCTTCCCTCGCACTTACCGTGAATATCGCGAACTTATTCAGATCGACAAATGTTTGGCTATTAAAGCGACAGTTAATACCCGAAATGGCGAAAGAGGATTTCTTATTGAGAGAGTTAAGGGGTTGTAGACCTCCTTTACTTCTCTTCAGCTTTTTTGTAAGATTAGGCTAGTCAGATTAGGACGCCAAGGAAGTGTAAAAAAGGAAATCGCGGTGACCACCAATCGCCGACGAGGCAACACCTCGTGTTCTACAGAAGTCTGTAGAACCCAATCCTCAAGAAAGGAGGCCCCCAGTTCAATTAGAGTACTGGAGGCGAAACCGGTTGGAAAACGCGAAAATCTTTCGCCCGGGTGCAGACGAATTTCTCGTCGTGCGTCCGGGTTTTGTTTTTATCAAATAAATTATCATCATGGACCAAAACAAAGAAAAGCTCGATCACCTCCGCCATACCCTGGCGCACCTTTTGGCAGCGGCCGTCCTCCAAAAGTATCCCGATACCAAACCGACTATTGGTCCAACTATCGACAACGGCTTCTATTACGACTTTGAATTCAGCACACCTATTGCAGCCGAGGATTTGAAAGATATTGAGAAATCCATGCGCAAAATCCTGCCGTCCTGGAAAGAAATGAAGGGTTCGGAGGTTTCGGCCGATGAAGCTCGCAAGATTTTCAAGGACAATCCGTATAAGCTAGAACTTATTGATGAAATCCTTTCCAAAGGAGAGAAAATTACTCTCTACACGGCTGGAACTTTTACTGACCTCTGCCGCGGCGGGCATATGGAAAATCCCTCCAAAGAAATTCCGGCCGATTGTTTCAAGCTTTCCCGGCTGGCTGGCGCTTATTGGAGAGGCGATGAGAAGAATAAACAGCTTACCCGCATTTACGGCCTAGCCTTTTCTTCCAAAAAAGAATTGGATGAATACGAAGTCATGGTCAAAGAAGCCGAGAAAAGAGACCATCGCAAGCTAGGCAAAGAAATGAACATCTTTGACTTTGACGACGAAGTCGGACCGGGCCTGGCGATGTGGTTGCCAAACGGAGCGGCTATCGCCGAAGAGATTGAGAAACTTGGAAAAGAAACTGAATTCGCCGCAAATTATGCGCGTGTCAAGACACCTCATATTGCCAAAGATTCGCTGTACCTAAAAAGCGGACACCTTCCGTATTACGAAGAAAGCATGTTTCCTCCCATGGAATACGAGGGCGGCAAATATTATCTGAAAGCCATGAATTGCCCGCACCATCACAAGATTTATGCCGCCCGGCCCAAAAGTTACCGAGATCTGCCGCTTCGTCTGGCCGAATACGGCACCTGTTACCGCCACGAGAAATCGGGCGAGCTCTTTGGACTGATGCGCGTTCGCGCCATGAACATGAATGATGCTCACATCTATTGCACCGAAGAGCAGTTTGCAAGCGAGTTTCGAGCAGTGAACGAGATGTACTTGAAGTATTTCAAAATATTCGGCGTCGAGAAATACATCATGCGTTTCTCTACTCACGATCCCAAAAAGCTGGGCGAAAAATTCGTCAACGAGCCGGAGCTTTGGAAAAAGACCGAGGACATGGTACGCCAAGTTTTGATCGATTCCAAGATTCCATATATCGAAGTACCCAACGAAGCAGCCTTTTACGGTCCCAAAATCGATGTCCAGGTCTGGAGCGCCATCGGCCGCGAATTTACTTTAGCCACCAATCAAGTCGACTTTGCTGTGCCAAAGCGATTCAATCTGGAGTACACGGACAAGGATGGAACAGCCAAAACCCCGCTTTGTATTCACCGCGCCCCGCTCGGCACTCACGAGCGCTTCATCGGCTTCCTCATCGAACACTATGGCGGCAACTTCCCGCTCTGGCTCTCGCCGGTCCAGGTCAAAGTTATTCCCGTGGCCGAAAGTCATTTTCAGGCCGCCCAGAAAATCCAAGACGCTCTCCGCGGCAAGATGATCCGCTCGGAAGTCGACCTCGGTAACGACGGCTTCGGCAAAAAGATCCACAACGCCAAGAATGCCCGCATCCCTTACTTCATCATTCTCGGCGACAAAGATATCGCCGCCAATAAAGTCACTCTCGAAAGCCGCGACAAGGGGCAGGTCGGGCAGGTGGATATCGAGGAAGTTGTGAAGAAATTAGAGGAGGAAATTAAGGAAAGAAGGTAAATTTCTAATTTCTAATTACTAATTTCTAAAAATGTCTAAGCACCAATGTCTAATCGCGTTAGACATTGAGGTTTGGTCATTGGTCATTTCTTAGTAATTAAAAATTAGAAATTAGGAATTTCGTCACGAAACAGGCCGCTCCGATGTCCATCGGAGCGGCTTGTTTCTAACATTTATTATTTGGAGTCCGCACCCGCCTTGCCTCGCCGTATCCCGATGCTCATCGGGAGTAGGCGGGCTTGCCCTAATCCCTAGTCCCTAACCCCTAATCTCTTGCGATTAAATCTTCGTCCTATTGAAGAGAAGATAGATAACTGTGAAGAAGAGGACCAAGATGATCAAGATCCCAACCAAGCCCCAAGGCACATTCTGCAAAGAGAAGAGCGAAGCGGCTGAAAGATTGGCATTAGCCGGAGTCAGAGTGACAACCGGAACAGCTTGGGAAACGGCCGGAGTAACATTGGCTTGGCTAGTCTGAACAGTCGGCTTCACCGTAGCAACTTTGGCCGGGGCCTTATAGTTGCTAGTTACGGTAAGAGCGTTACTGCAAGCCCTGTTAGATGTCTGGCCGTCAGCTGAGGTAACAGTCACGATAGCGCTTTTATTTCCAATAGTACCGTAGTACTTGATAACTGACTTAGCAGAACCAACCAAACCTTCGGAACCGGTCCAAGAATAAGTGTAGGGAGCCTGGCCACCCTTGACCTCCGCTGTCCAAGTGATCGGTTGATCAATCTTGGAATTGGTCGGATCGGCATAACAAGCGACATCGAGACCGCTATTATTGCTGGTAACGGCCGGCGAAGCGACGACATACTGAGGCTGAACATAAGTCACTTGCTGAGTATAGGTCGGAGCTTTGTAGATCGTCGGATAACCGGAAGTCGTGTTGTAACCAGGAATAGTCACGTAAGTCGAACAGCTTTCGCCAATCGATTGGCCATTGCCATAGACCGTGACCGTAGCAATTTTCTGGCCCGGAGTCGTATAATTCATATAGGTCGTCTTATCGGAACCGGAAAGACGGTCACTGCCAGTCCAGCTGTATCTGTAATAGCCATTACCACCGGAAACATAAGCTGTCCAAGTGACGCCGACAACCGAGCCATTCCAATAAGCCGGGCTGGCATTACAGGAAACATTGAGAGTTGGCAAAGGAGCCACATAGATCGGGCGAACAGCCACAATCGGCTGTTGAACAATAACTGGTTGAGTAACATAGACCGGCTGTTGAATAATAGTCGGTTGCTGATAGATAACCGGCGGGACATAAGTCGGAGTATTGGACTGACTATATGTATAGCGGTTAGTTACCGGCGATGGCGAATAGTAGAGGCCATCATTATAGCCACCATAGCTATAAGCGCTGGCCACCATCGGCAGGGATCCGATCACGCCAAAAGAAAGCATGACGGCCATGACGATCGCGATTTTCGAGTTGATTTTCTTTGTCATAACGGTGGCGCAGCTGTTTATCACATTTATGGCCATATTTAGCCATAAAATAGACAGGAGCGCGATTAAATTGATAACAGTCGTATTGTATACTACTTATTTAAAAAAGTCAAGGCCTGCTTAGGCAGAGCAAGCAAACAGGTTTTTTAGTTCCTACGAAACTCGTTCATTGAATTTCAATGTAAAAAGTCTCGTTGCGAACTTCACTTTCCCCCCTGTACATCCCTAGCCGCCTTTCTGTATTTGCAATAGTCGCAATCCTCGCTCGGTTTAGGCGGTTTTGCTAGATTAAGACAATCTTTGATATCTTTCAAGGCCTTTTCCAGCCAGGAATCGTCTCCCGTGTAGCCGATAATATCAATATCGAATTCCAATTTGGCATCAAAGGCTTCCCTGTCGGTCTTGCCGTTGCAGTAAACAAAGTAGCCAGTTGAATTGACTTTGAACTCGTTCCGGCGGAAAAGCCATTGATAGACCTCCATCTGGCGCTTATAGCCGATCTGCCATTCCTTGTCTAAGGAAACCTTTTCTTCTTTGCTGGTGGACTTATAGTCGACAATAGTTAATTCCCCGCTTTTCGTATTAACCCAAACATCGTCGATAGCCCCGGTTACCAGGAGATTGACTGGTTCATAAACATAACGAATACCCTTGAAATTGCTCCGCCAAATATCAAGATCCTCGTGGCTATACGGGATGGTGTCTTTGAGACCATAGGCGCTCATCAGAGGATGCGGCCGATTCTTAGCCCGATGCAGGTCGAATTCCTTCTTTAGAAGCGCATCCACCGCCGAGTTCAAGGCGAAAGGAAAACCCGGCGGCCTCCCCACTCCCAGCCGGCAGTCCAAGTAAAAACACATCGGACAATTGAGAAAGAGGTCGATCTTCGACCGGCTGACCCGGAAGGGCTCATTGCTTCCAGGTTCGTAAAGGTTGCGGTTGCGTCGGGAGTTGTAGTATTCGGACATGGGACAATCTTAGCATACGGAGGTGGCACCTAGGGAGGTGCTACCTATGGAGATGGCACCTCGATTAATTACTGCAGGAATTGAAAGCTGCTACGGCAGAGTTAAGATCATTTTGAGCCTTACCTAGCTCACCTATTTTTTTATTAGCTGGATTGCCAACATATTGAGCCTTGAGCTTGGTCAAATCAGTAATAGTCTTTCTTAGCTCGGTTTTGACCATATTTACTAGGCTGTTTACCGGCAAACATATTTTATTATAGGAAAGGCCATCGATCACAATAGTAGAATAGTAGAAAGGCCCTGAAATTCCCATTGTCTTCGCAACAAATCTTTTGACAGAATTTATTGTATGGGTACAATCAACTGGCTGCTTCGTGACCTTGTCTTTTTCTATTGAAAATCCAAGAGAAATTTTTGTCCCGCTATAATTGGCGCCAGCCCCAGGCAAAATCCCAGTATATCTGGATTTTATCTTTCCCATCAGGTCAGTAGCCAAATCAGATATCTCTTCTTTTATATCTGCCGGCCATTCTTGATTGGCATCCTGATATGGTTTGACTCTGGCATAACTATTTTTGTTCTTCTCTTTTAGATCGCTCATTTCCGCCTCGGTTGTATCATCATCAAGAACATAAACGGATCCCGTCAGATATTTGCCTGAGCCAACAGCTATTTCAGGAATGCTAACTTCAGAACCTCTTTTAATGCACCTAATGGCGACATCTTTAGCATAAGGATAAGATGGTGATGCGTAAACCGGTATGATCAAACCATCGAAACTTTCTCCCGCTCCAGGCTTCTCGAGCGCCGTCAAGAGGTCTTGGACATCGGGTATAATTTTGGTGATATTATCTATGCTAGTCTGAATATTAGAGACCTTGGCGCTAGCCACGGTCGCATCTAGACGGTCCATTAAACAGGGTACTTTTTTCTTTAGAGCAGCCTCATATTTGGATCGAGAACCCCAATAACTTTTTATTGTGGACGCCGACTGACAATTATAAGCATCAACTACACTCTCTCCGTCTTCGAGAGCACTAACTTCAACTGGGTATATGCTGCTATTATCTGTCGAAAAAATCTTTACATTTTGTCCTGATTTAAAAACCAGTGCCAGAGCATTATTGTTATTTAAATTTCCCAATCCTAAAATGATTTTCTGGGCCTGGAGAAGGCTAAGAAAACTTGCCATCACCAGAAGTGCAACGAGAATAGCCTTAGTAGGATTGGTTTGCTTCATTAGATTAATATAAGAATATGGCTATATAATAGCACGCTCTGCAGGTTAACCTAGGGATAAACAGTGGAAAAGCGAGTAAACTAAGATTTTAAACTGTGCTTTTAATTGCCTTGACATTTGACTCTAGAAATGCTATACTTGTATGAGTATGGATCTTTTAATTTGGTGGCGAGTCCAACAACTCGCCGAAGCAGCTGTCGCCATGTGGCCCTTGGCCATATTGGTAATAGCTGGGGCCACAACCTGGCTCCGCCTGGGAAGAACCGGGCAAAAAAGCTGATTTCAAAAAAGGCCCCGAGATGCAATCTCGCGGGCCTTTCCTTTTGCCTTTTTACTAACTTACTATCTTACTTTTCTTTCTAATCTCAAATTACCAATCTCTAATCTCTTTTTTCCTCTTCTTACCTCCTAGCTCCTACCTCTTAGCTCTGTCTCTACTTCCCTTCCACTGTCACTTTCGTCATCACCACATTCTCCACCGGCTTATCTTTATCACCAGTCTTAACAGCGACTATGGCATCAACAACATCCATTCCGGAAAGAACTCGGCCGAAGATGGAGTACTTATTAGGCAAGAGATTGTCCTTCTGCATGATGAAGAACTGACTGCCGTTGGTATTGGGACCGGAATTGGCCATAGCCACGGTGCCGCGGACATAACCGGCTTTGTAGGAAGGAGTAGCGGGATTGAGTTCGTCGGCAAACTGATAGCCCGGACCGCTCATGCCTGTACCAGTCGGATCGCCGCCTTGGATCATGAAGTTAGGAATGACCCGGTGAAAGATAAGGCCATTGTAGAAGCCTTTGTTGGCCAGGGTAATGAAATTCTGAACGGTCTTGGGAGCATCTGCGTCATAGGTTTCGAAAACGATAGTGCCTTTGTTGGTAACAAGTGTAACTTTATTCATGAAGTTTTTTTGTGAGGTGTTAGTATTAATAGGATTCGTGGTTACAGATGATTGATCTGTGACCGAAACGCTTTGGGAACCAGAATCTGTAGGAGGTACAACCGGACTTCCGAAAGAATCCGTGCTTGAAGCGGCCTCAACACCGTAAGTGTTGAAGTAAGCATCAGGACGGGAATTAAGATAGAAATGGATACCGGCCGCTATGAGGATCACTAACACCAAGCCTGTAAGAAATCGGGTATTCATGTTTAATTAAATTTTTATTGTAATTTTGTTTAGAGATTATACATTTCTTTCACTTTTTGCACTATAGTTTGCTTGGCCTCAACAAGAGACATCTCCAAAGTCGCCCCGGCCGCCGCCCGATGCCCCCCGCCGCCCAGGGCGGCCGCGATCTGAGAAACATCATATTTACCCGAATTGCCGGAGCGGAAACTTAACCTAACCAAGTTTGGGCGACACTCGATCAGGGCGACTGTTATGTCGAAACTTCCGACTGTCCGTAAAATAGTCGAGATAGAACCGGCCGATATGCTGCCATCGGGTATGTTTTTTTCTTTGATAGCCGCGTAAGGCACGACCGAGAGAAGGACTTTGTTATCACAAGCGGCCTCGATTGCACTTAGAGCCAGACCTTGGAAAGCCAGATCGCCTATCGTATTACTATTTTCCATGTCCGCCACCAATTGGCTGAAACCGGGAAAAATCCTGATCAGTTCACCGGCACTCTTGAATGTTTCCTCTGTCGTTCCCTGATATTTGAAACCACCGGTATCGGTGTACAGGCCAATAAAAAGATTAGCGGCAATATCCGGCGTCAGGTCGATCTTCACCTCTTTAAAAAGATGGAAAAGAAGTTCGGCCGTAGCCGGGAATGCAGAATCGATAATGTTAATGGAACCGCAGCCGGTATTGGTCCGATGATGGTCGAGATTGATAACTTTCATCTCGGCCGGCAACTGGATGGCTTTGGTCCTGGACACGCCGGTAATAGAAGAGTCGACTATAATAAAAAGATCGTAATCAGCCGGATCAATTTCCCAGTAACTTTTCTGGACAATGTCCCGCGCGCCCGGAAAGTGCATGAAGGCTTGAGGTATTTCCGAATCACCCCGGATGACCGTGGCTTTTTTACCCAGCTGTTCCAGAGCAAACTTCATGGCTAGGGCCGAGCCGACGCTATCGGGATCGGGCGAGGGATGGCAATGAAGAAGAACCGACCTCGACTGCTTAATCGCTTCCAAAATGAGCGGCGTTTTTTCTTTAATTTCGGGGGAAATACTCATATTTAGAGTATAGCATGAGAAATAGAGGTGGCACCTAAGGAGGTAGCACCTCCGGAGGTGCTACCTCTATGCACGAAGAAACCGTCGTCGTTCAGCCTCAGGAAACCGTTCGATCGAATACCTGAGCATTGTCCGAGGCATCTTGGTGACATTTTTTTCCAAGAATGAAACAAGCGTATCCTTATCTTTTTTCCCAATTTCTCTTAACATCCAACCGAGAGCTTTGTGAATGAGATCGTGCTCATCTTTGAGAAGCATTTTAGCCAGCCTCAAAGAGTCCTTGAAATCTTTCCGAGCGATGAAATAGAAAGTAGAAATAATTGCAATTCTCCTTTCCCAAAGATTGTTCGAAGCTGCTAATTTAAATAGAGGAGCTCGATTCTTTTCATAATAATAGGCGCCGATAATGTCTCGAGCGGAAAGATCAACTAAATCCCAGTTATTGATATTTTTAGTATGAGACAAATAGAAACTGACGATTTCCTTCTTACCTTTCTCGTCCGCTTTCTTGAATATGCTCACTAAAATAATCAGAGCCGTTAAACGAACTTCGTGATACGGATCACTTAAAAGTTTGCCTATTTCCTTTAATTCCAAACCAGGAAACTTCTTGGCAATGAGCCGTTGAACTGGCACGGTAAGACCAAGGAATTTATCACCTTCTCCGTACTGACCCTTCCCTGTTTTGAAATAACCCGCCAAAAGAAGTGCCTTGGCTGGGTCAGCTTTTTTGAGTATTTCTTTTTTGACAAGAGAAGCAGACATATGTCCTCGAGGTTCCACCTAGGTAGGACCTCTACTTGATCTTTGACAAATCTCCATCCAACACTATTGGTAAGACCGCTTCAATCTCTTCTCTGTAAGGCAGGTCCGGAATAGGATTCAAAAGGAAGATTTTTTTATGATTGATATAAGCGAAACCTAATTCCATGAGGACGTTGCCGCCGATATAGCCTCCAACACCCTTCTTCTCCAGATTGACGATAAAGATAGCGTCGCTCTCAACTATACCGTTGTAATGCTGGCGAATGTAGTCATGTTGGATTTTGATCTGAGCATGCTCGCCGTGTTCGATACCTTTCAAATGCGGGTGATCTTTAACCGAAACATATTCGCGATACTCAGGGTGAATCCAGGCATTGTAACCGGCCGCTATTAATTTATCTGTCCAAGCCACCATTTCCTTGACGAAAGCTGTACTGCCCAAAACATAGATTTTCATGGAGAAATTGTAGCACTGGGAAATAAAAAAGCTAGCTACATTTCCAGATGTCCGACATCTGTATTCCCCGGACAAAAAACCGCCACCGGCCGCGAGGGCTGGTGGGGTTTGGTTTAGTTTTCCGGATCAGGGGCCGGAATAGTCTTTACCAAGCATTGTCTTCCGTCGGCTGTCACGTTCCCCCTGACGACACAAAGAACAAGCAACCCTGTCGTCAGGCGGGACTCCCAATAGAATCTTTCATCTTCGGGATTAGTCGTTGGAGTGCCGAAGATTCTCGCTCGCCACAAGGCAATCCAATTCTCGACTCTGCTGGGCGATTTAGTCCATCGATGCATCGGCCGGAGACCCACTTTCATTAAGGCGGCGTCCAGTTCACCAAGGGCCTCTAGATTGAATTCGCCGTCACGGTTAAGCCTCCAGATGACCCGACCATCTTGAGCGGCCTCACGAACCGCGCCCCTGAGGATCTTTAACGAATTTAGGAACAATTCGTAGAAAACTGCGGCTTGGTCTGACATCTTAAGATGGCTAAGTATTTGGGAGACCGTATCGTGGGAGTCAGCCTCAAAAAACCTACTTTCGCTGCGCATGAAGCAGAACACGCAGCTAGAACCGAGATTGTCCTCGGTTATATTCCCCAAGGCTATTTCACCGACTGTCTGAGATATAGAAAGACAGACGATCGGCTTTACTTGCTGTTTCATTTCTATCCTTTGGCAAATTGTTTTGGTACTACTTTTCCTCCACAATACTACCCATTTTTTCTTATTTGTCAAGTAGTCAAATATCTTCCCAGGTTATATACTTCCCCTATCCGATGACCCGGCCAACACCGGCGAGGGGAAGAAAGAAATCCCGATCGTGTCCTCCGTAGCTTTAGCGAAGAAGGAGGAGCAAACGAAGGGTGAGTAGAATCTTCAAAGTAATGAAGTCAAAAACAGGGTGGTACCGCGCTTTGGTGCGCCGTAATCCGATGAATATCGGATGAAGGCGACCTCAAAATCGCCCCTGCGAATTTATTAGCATTAATAAATTCGGAGGGGTGTTTTTGTTTCAACATGAAGCGAACTCTCTCTCCGAGACTTTATGGAAAGAACCTATATTAAGGACCTCCAGAGCAAAGTGAGCCAAGAAGCCACTATTTGTGGCTGGGTCGATGTCCGCCGCGATCACGGCAAATTGATCTTTATTGATTTGAGAGATGCGACCGGCAAAATCCAGAGCGTCGCTTTACCAAACAACAAAGAAGCTCACGAAGTGGCCAGTAAAGTCCGCTCCGAGTGGGTTGTCAAAGCTACAGGTATAGTCAATAAAAGGCCGGAGAAAATGATTTCCAAAGATGAAACTAACGGAGCGATTGAGCTTGAGCTCAAGAAATTTGAAGTCCTAAACGAGGCCATGACTCCCCCATTCGACGTGAGGGAGGACGGACGTGATGTTGATGAAAATCTTCGCCTCAAGTATCGCTACCTCGACCTTAGGCGGCCGCGAATGCAGGCCAACATCCGCAATCGCGACAAGATCATTACTTTCTTCCGCGACTACATGCACAAGCATGATTTCGTCGAAATCGAAACTCCTATTCTCATGAAAGGAACACCTGAAGGTTCTCGAGAATATGTCGTGCCTTCCCGACTGGAAAACGGCAAGTTTTATGTTTTACCCCAGTCGCCTCAGCAGTTTAAGCAACTCTCGATGGTGGCCGGTTTTGAGAAATATTTCCAGATCGCCCGCTGTTTCCGAGACGAAGACACCCGCGGCGACCGCCAACCGGAATTCACCCAGCTCGACTTCGAAATGTCGTTCATCACTCAGGAAGAAATCCTCCAGTATACCGAGGCCATGTTTCTGGAACTCATAAAAACCCTCTACCCTCATAAGAAAATAACGACCACCCCTTTCCCCCGATTGACTTACGCTCAATCGATGGAAAAGTTCGGCTCGGACAAACCAGACATGCGCGTCGATAAAAACGACCCCAACGAATTGGCTTTCGCCTGGGTAGTGGATTTCCCTATGTTCGAAAAGAACGACGACGGCACTTTGGCTGCCGCCCACCATCCGTTCTGCTCCATCAAGACCGAAGACGAGGAAAAATTCATGGCCGGCAAAGATCTGCTTTCCATCCGGGCTAATTCTTACGACTTGGTCTTGAACGGCTTCGAGCTAAGCTCAGGCAGCATCCGTATTCACAAAGCCGAGATGCAGCAAAAGGTCTTCGAGTATCTAAATATTTCTCCTGAAGAGCAAGAAAAGAAATTCGGCCACATGCTCGAGGCTTTCCGATTTGGTACCCCACCTCACGGCGGCTTTGCTCCAGGTATTGATCGGATCGTCATGCTCCTCCAAAACGAGCCGAACATTCGAGAAGTTATCGCTTTCGCCAAAACCGGCGAAGGCAAGGATCTGATGATGGGCGCCCCGAGCGAGGTCGCCGAAAAGCAGATGCGCGAGCTCGGGATCGAACTTAGGAAGAAAAAGTAGTTAGACAAAAACCTAAGAGGCAGAATCTAAAAAAGCTCGTAACCCAAAAATCCCCGCTTGGGGATTTTTGCTTGGAAATTAATAGTGAGAAGATTACTTCTTGTTCTTCCAGGCGAACTTCTTAGCCAATCGCTTGGCGGTCTTTCTGGAACGGGAAGTTTTTCTTTGAACGCTTGCTCTTTTTGCCATGGGGGTATTGTAACACAAATTTTCAATATGAGGTAAGGAATGTTTATGAAGCCTGCAACGATTTCCCCGTTTCAAAGTATAGTAAGATGTAACAATGGCCAAGGCGGAACTCATTCACCACATTCATTATCCCGCCCAAAGCGACGAGGATCTAGCCGAAATGGCCGGGCGCCAGGATAATTTGGCATTCCAGGAATTGGCTAATCGTTATATCAAAGCCATTTTCAACTTCAGCCGTCAGTATATGAAGAACAAAGAGGACGCCGAAGATACCACCCAAGAGACCTTTTACAAAGCTTGGAAGAATATCCGGCAATACCAGCAAGGAAAAGCCTTCCGGCCCTGGCTTTACGCTATCGCCAGAAATACTTCTCTCGACTCTATAAAGAAGAAAAAGGCTCTAGTTTTCTCGGCTATTCAAGATAACGAAAATGATTTGGCCTTCGAAGAAACCCTAAGGGACCTCGAACCGCTCCCTGATTCATTATTTGAAAATAAAACCAACCTCGAAGCTTTAACCAAAGCCCTGGAATCCCTCCATCCCGACCAGGCCAATATCCTTATCCTCCATTACCGAGACGAACTGACCTTTCAAGAGATAGCGGAAGTGATCGGCTCACCCATGAATACCGTTAAGAGTTGGCATCACCGGGCACTGATCAAACTTCGCCGGATCTTAAAGGAAATGCACCATATGTAGAGTTCTTTCGTATTAACAGCTATATAATAAAACCATGAGCGATACTTATCATCAAATCTTCAAAAAACTGCCCCAAGCCCAGCCATCCGCGAGCTTGGTCCCTAAGATCATGACTCGAATTGTCGCCTCCCAAACCCGCAATTTGCAAATTCGAGCTTTCATTCACGGCTTCCTCGGAGTTTTCGCCTTAGTCACTTTTTGGCCGGCTCTTTCTTATCTCACGAGCGCTTCCGCCAATTCCGGCCTAACTTCCTACTTATCGCTTCTGATTTCCGATAGCGCTTATACTCTCGGCCACATGAGGGATTGGAGTATGTCCGTAGCTTCCTCCTGGCCACTCATGGGAACAATCATCTTCCTAGCAATTACCCTTGTCATTGCCAACTCGATTCGAATTCTTGGAAGAAGTTGGCGGTCTTTGACAAACAGCCGACGAGAGACTTTTGCGAGAACCTAATAAAATAATATGAATAAAATAAAAAACTTTTTTACAACTCAACCGGCTAACAAAATAATTTCTATTTTGGCAGTTCTTTTGATCGTTCTTCTTATCCTGCAGGCCGGCATGGTGATCGGCTTTCGCAAGGCCGCCTTCGCTTGCAATTGGGACCGTTCTTTGAGCTTAAGTCCCCGCGACCCCCGCTCATTCATGGCTCCTTTCATGATGGGTAACCGCGATAATTTCAATCCCCATGGCGTAGTCGGAGAAATTATCTCGACCAATTTTCCAACCATTATGGTCAAAGAACCCGATGCGGCCGAAAAGATCGTGATGATCGGCAACGGCACAACGATTCGCTATATGCACGCCACCGCTTCGACAAGCGACCTTGAGACCGGCAGCCGAGTGATCATTATCGGCAACCCCGATGATAACGGCCGGATCAAAGCCAGCCTTATCCGTCTCCTGCCCCCATTGCCACCTATTAAATAAAACATATGAAAAAAAT
>JBAYFW010000019.1:0-13966 GCA_041667005.1 Minisyncoccota bacterium
AATCCTTGAACCAGCCCCTCTTTCTGTGTTATTGTGTCTCCATGCTCACTATCCTCCAAGGCACCGCTGATTTGGCCTATATCCTCGGTTTCGTCCTCCTTGGCGCCTTCGTCGCCTTCCTTTGGGCCCCTCTTCTTTCCCGCTTACTTTACAGCTTCCATGTCGTCAAAAGCGCCAAAACCGAGCTTCAAAACCTTGGTTCTCATTCCTACAAAGATACTACTCCCGTCATGGGCGGCCTTTTAGTTATCATTACCGTCGCCATCATCACTTTCGCTTTCAATTGGTCTAGAAGCTTCACCTGGGTACCAGTTGGAGTTATGCTCTTATCCGGAGCCTTGGGCGCCATCGATGACCTCATGAATATCTTCGGCGCCGAGCGACGTTCAAAGAAACTTGACCACATCCTGACTCTTATCAAAGTCCACAAGCAATGGTCGATGCGTCTCTGGTATATCCTGACTTTGCCTTGGACGGCTTTCAAGCGCCTTTCCGTTTGGTTCGGTTCCCGAACCTCGCGCGGAGTTTTCGTCCACGAGAAATTAATCCTTCAATTCATCGCCGGGGCCCTGACCGCTTGGTGGATCTACGCCAAACTCGGTCCGGCCTGGCATTACATTTATTGGCCTTTCGGCGGCGCCACTAATGCCGGCTTCTGGATCATCCCGATCATCATCTTCATCGTCATGTTCACGGCCAATGCCGTCAATATCGCCGACGGCCTCGACGGTTTGGCCGGCGGCATGCTTATCATCACTTTTGGCGCTCTGACTCTCCTTTCCTGGATCAACGGCTTCGGCGAAGTGGCCATCCTTAACGCCACGACAGTCGGCGCCTTGGTCGCTTACACCTATTTCAATATCAAGCCGGCCCGCTTCATGATGGGCGACGTCGGTTCGCTTGGTCTCGGGGCCTTGCTGGCTGTGAATGCCATGGCCATCGGTGAAGCCGCTTCCCTTTTCTTCCTCGGCTTTATCTTCTATATCGAGGCCCTCTCGGTTCTCATTCAAGTCTTCTCCCGCTATTTCTTCGGCCGCAAAGTTTTCAAGATGGCACCTATTCACCATCACTTCGAACTTTCCGGCTGGAGCGAGGAAAAAACCGTCATGCGCTTCTGGATCGCCCATTTTATCTTCGTCGTTTTCGGCTTCTGGCTGGCTTTACATTAAAATGGAAAAATCCAACGAATATAACTCGGAAGGATATTTGAATTGGGATCAAATTACTCTAAGCGATTTGTCGGCCGAGAATATAGAAGAAAAGTATAACCAAGGCTATGTTTTTACCCGCCTGGGACGCGGCATTATGATTCAGACCAGAAGCGTGCGCATTAGTCTTTCCAAATTCGCCTTGACCAGCGAAAATCGCCGCATTATCAAGAAAACAGAAGATATAAAATCAGCCGTTCTGCCTTTACCTTTCAAAGATTATAATTACAAGACTGGAAAACTAGCCAAAGATTTTTATGAAACCAAGTTTGGTCCGGGAATTATGAGCGCTCAGAAAATAAAGGAAATGCTGACCTCTCCGGAGAAAGGCAATTTCAATTCTTTGCTTGTTTATTCCAAAGAGACCGAAGCCGTTGGGTACGTTATTTGTTATTGCTCGGCGAAAATTATGCACTACTCCTATCTTTTTTATGATCTTTTGAAGAGTCCCAAGGATATGGGCTTGGGAATGATGATACGGGCCATTCAATTTGCTAAAGAATCTGGACTAAAATATATCTATTTGGGTTCTATTCAAAACAAACAAGGCTTGTATAAGTTGCAATTTGAAGGACTTGAATGGTTCGATGGCAAAGAATGGCAGAGTGATGTTCAGA
The DNA here is from genome assembly GCA_041667005.1 of Minisyncoccota bacterium. Lineage (GTDB taxonomy): Bacteria > Patescibacteriota > Minisyncoccia > Phycocordibacterales > PALSA-1337 > C7867-002. The sequence goes on from JBAYFW010000019.1 coordinate 1,826, forward strand.
AAGTTAAGGAGCTTTTGAAGTAGGTAGTGGAAATTTTGAGGAGCTAAGAGGTAAGAGCTAGGAGATAAGAAGGGTTGCGAAATCCAAATTTCAAAGATCAAATTTCAAATCAATATCAAAATCCAAAGCTCAAAGCACCTTGAACTTTGGATTTGATTTGAAATTTCTTCTTAGCTCCTAGCTCTTACCTCTTACCTCCCAGCTCCCTATAAGCTATACTAATCAATCATGAAAGCAACCTCCACCCCCCTCCCCAAACGCCTCCATGTTATCGGCATTTGCGGAGTGGCAACAAGCGCCCTCGCTATTGCTTTCCACGAGAAAGGCGTCATTGTGACAGGCAGCGACAAGGGTTTCTTTCCACCCGTTTCCAATGAACTTATAAGAAAAGACGTTCCCTACTACGCCGGCTGGCATCCTGAGAAAATGATCGAAAAAGGCATTCCTGAGATTATCGTCATCGGAACAGCCTCGGGCAGTCACAATCCCGAGACCGAGTACGCCAAAGAAAATAACATTCCTACCCTCTCTTTTGCTGAAGCCATCGGCCGCTATTTTGTTAAGGAAAACTCTATTGTCTGCGCCGGCACTTGGGGTAAAACTTCTTCCTCGGCTTTGCTTTCCTTTATCTTCGAAGAAGCCGACCGCAACCCAACCTACATGTTCGGCGGTATTTCTCTTTCCCATGAATCCTCGGCCCGCTTGACACATAGTCCTTGGAGCATTTTCGAAGGCGACGAATATAAGAGCGGTCCCAATGATCGCAATCCCAAGTTTGCCTACTACAAACCTAGCCATGTTCTTCTCACGGCTGTTTCCTGGGATCACGCCGACCTTTATCCAACCGAGAAAGATTATTTCCAAGCCTTTGAAAAACTTCTTTCCAGCATTCCCAAAAAAGGTTTTGTTGTGGCTTGTCTCGATGAAGACGGAGTTGAGAAAATCATTAAAAATTATTCTGACAAAATTGTTTCTTATGGCCGCAAATGGCCTAGCCCGACTCTCGACTATGAATACGGACCGGTCAGCCAGAATAGCGCCGGCATTAATTTCACTATCGAGATCAAAGCTTTGAGCCAAAGCCCTGCCAAGTCAGCGACTCAAAAATCTTCCTTTACTATCCATTCACCCATGCTCGGCCTCTTTCAAGCCGAAAATATTGCCGGCTGTTTCGCCTTGGCTCACTCCCTGGGAATCGAGCCGGAAAAAATTGTTGAGGCCATTGCCAAATTCAAAGGCTTGAAGCGAAGGTTGGAAAAAAGACTGGATGGCAAAGTTACGATCATTGACGATATTGCCCACTCCCCCGAGAAAGCTTCGGTCGTCCTTTCTACTTTACAGTCTATCTATCCCGGCCGGGTCATTGCCGTCTTCGAGCCGAATACTGGCGGTCGGGAGAGAGAATCTCTATCCAAATATGACGACGCTTTCCGTGATGCCGACCTAGTCATCATACCCCACCTTACCAGGCTTAAAGTTGCAGAAGACGGAGAAGAACAACCCATTGAAGGCAATGAACTGGCTCAGGTTATTGCTAAGACTCATAAAAATGTTCAGTATATCGATGACGATTCAAAGCTTGTCGATTTCCTGATGAAAAACAAAAAAGAAGACGATGTTATCGCTTTTCTTGGATCGCATGGATTTAGAGGAATGATTGAGGAGACGGTTAAGAAACTGGGCACTTAAAGCAGAACAAGCAACCTGCCCTGCCACAAGCCCGGAAAATTTGTTGCAACAAATTTTCCTCATCCTCGGTCATTTTTTGCTAAAAATGACCTGCGGAGACTTGTGGCAGGGCAGGTTGCTTGTTCTGCTTTATACAGTTCCTACTTCCCCTCATCCACAATCTCAGTCTTGATAGCTTCCGGTGTAATTTCCTTAACCAGAAGTGTCATACCGCAGTGATTGCACTCAATAACCATCCCGGCTGCTAAGTTAGGATAAGATGTAAGATCAATGGTGTTTTTGCATTCCGGACAAACACAGAGCGAATTAGTTGAATTCATATTTTGGGAGTACATAGGTTATACAAACGGCTCGATAAACCGCATACATATGGTAACTGATTGGAGGAGATAGTGCAAAGCGGTATTTAGTGCAAAGTGAAAAGTGCAAAATGCAAAGTTTAAGTGATGAGTTATTAAGTTGTGTCATTCCCGCGAAGGCGGGAATCCAGGATAAATCCAAATATCAAAGTCCAAATACCAAATCAATGTCAAAGTCCAAAATCCCAATCTTCAATATTTGAGCTTTGGATCTGATTTGAAATTTGGGCTTTGACCTTTGAAATTGTACATTGAAATAATCCTAGATTCCCGCCTTCGCGGGAATGACACAACTAGAAATCTCTACCCTTTCCTCTTTCCCCTTTGCGCTGTAAACTTACACCATGATCACTCCTACACAAGAATACCCCGCCTTGGCCGCAACCCTCGGCTTGCCTAACATCTTCCTCAAACGCGAAGATCTCCACCCGTATGGCAGCCACAAAGGTCGCTCCATTCCACCCATGATCAAACATTACCTTGATAGGGGCGATCGTTCCTTCGCCATTTCCTCCTCTGGCAATGCCGCCTTGGCCGCAGCTTTATTCTTTGGAGAAATCAAAGATGACCCGAAAATATTTGGGTCTAACGAAAAAGGCAAACTCAGTTTGGATATCTTCGTCGGTAACAATATTAATAAAGAAAAGTTGAAGAAAATCAAAGAGGCTGAGGAAAAAGCCGGACATAATGTCAGACTCTTAGCCAAGGAAAGGCCGCTTCAGGCTTTAAGTCAGGCCATCGAAGAAGGCTCGCGGAGCTTACGTCAATCAACTGACGATCAGGCTCTAGTCGGCTACGAAACTTTGGCCCAAGAAATAGCCGAGCTTGGTAATGTGGGCGCCGTTTTTATCGGCACTTCTTCTGGCACAACAGCCCAGGCTTTAGCTCAATATTTTAAGGATAAGAAACTAAGGATTCAAACTCACCTTGTCCAGACTTCTTCCTGTCACCCAATATCGGCTGATTTCGAGACTTATGACGGACCAGATGAACAATCAATCGCCGATGCTATTGTTGACAGCGTCGCCCGCCGCCGGACCAAACTCTTGCCTTTGATCAAAGACTGTAGCGGTTATAGCTGGGTAGCTACAAACGAAGAGATCGAGAGGGCCGTAGAGCTTTGCAAAACCCACGCCAATCTTGATATTTCAACCAACAGCGCCCTTTCCCTTGTCGGAGCCACGCAAGCCGCTTATCGTGGATGGGAAATTCAAGGAAAAATTGTTTGCTTGGTTTGTGGTCAATAGAGACCGTCCCTCCAACTCTCATCTACCAACGGATAGATTACATTTATTTACAGACCCCTAACGGCCCGAAGAAATCGCTCGGCCCTTTCTGCTCGCGAGGAATCCAAACCAGCCGCCTCAAAACCAGGACTAAAAAGAATCCTGTCGCCTCTGGCAGAATTTTCCACGGCCAACCGTACCGCTTCTTCCAAGCTGGGCGCCGAATAGAGAACCAAGCCGTCCTCCCTGAAACGATTGAGAACGACCCGTTCCCGCAAAGTTCCGCTTCCCGGAACAAGGACCAACGATTTGACCTGCGTTAACAAGATAGAGTAAAGAGCCCGATAATCGCTCTTACCTCCGGCTCCGCCGAATATCAAAATTACATTCTTGCCAACTGAAAGTGTCCGAATGGCATTCTCCGTCGACTCAGCCGAGACCGAAGCGCCGTCGTTGTAAAATTCGAGAGTCTTGGTTTTCTTCACAAGCTCCAGCCGGCCCTTCAAGGTTTTCCATTTGACCAAAAGACGCTCAGCATCTTCATCAGAGAGTTTGAAAAGTCTGGCCGCCTGGAGAGCCAAAGCAGCATTCTCTCGATCATGGCTGTCATTGGTGGCCACCCAGCCATTCAACTTCCAACCAAGTGGAACTATCGAGGCTTTGGTTCGAAGAATTTTGGCTTTGACTTGAACCTGGCGCGAGCGCATCAAGTCGATAATTTCATCGGGAGCAATAATAAAATTGTTATAGGTCTGATACGACAGAATCTCAAAGGGCGAGGTCTCGTAAGATCCGGACGCCGGTAAAGTCACGAATATTGCCACGCTCGGACTAATCCTCATGCCGTAAAGTTCTTTTTGAATCTCCGGACTCATTTTGAGAAGGACAACATCACCGTTCTTGATCTTTTTCAAGTGGCACAAGATTCCGCTTCCGTCTTCAAAATTCAACTCGAAATAACCCTGGTCATCAATTGATCGGCAGGCTCGTTCCAGCATCGGGGAAAGCATCGAGAAGACGGTCGATTTGCCGCAAGCACCGATCACGCCGACAAGGGTAACTGGCGGAGCCAATTTGAAGAAAAGTGTCTCGGGATATTCAATGGGGACAAATCTTTCTAAGATCAGATTGCTCGTTTCTTTAATCTTGGCTCTATCGGCTCGGCTTCCCTCATTCTTCTTAAAGACCTCATTACGAGATTGAACACCTTTCAAAAAAGTTGAGTCAAGTGGATACTCATGCGACAAGACAATAAGATCCATATCAAGGAGATCATCAGCCGGAATCTGGCCGCAAACATAGTTAGCAAGACCTTGTGTCCGGAGTTGGACTAGGCTGCTCTTAAGGCGAGCCTCACTCTTGAGGTCGTAAATGCTAACCAAGGCCCCAGCCTTGATAAGATATTTCAGATCTTCGACCATTTCGTTCTGGTAACCCAGACCGATAACGGCAACTCTTTTGCCTTTGAAATAGTCGCGACTGGTCATAGGGCCAGTTTACATTCTAAAAGCTCAAATGAGAAGTACCCAAGAGTTTTTTGACTTTAATCATCTCCTGGAGCATTGCTTGGAGCTTGACTGTCTCATCGGCGACTGGATCGGGCTCAACGATGAAGAAGGAGAGTTTTTTCATGAAGACTCCATAAAGATCATGGAAGTATTCCTCCAAGACTTTGCGATCGGTCCGGCTACTTTCTTTTCGAGAACCCTCGGACTTGGGAAAGCTTTTGGAAGCCGGCCCATCGAGAACTCGGAGTAATTCTAGTGGCCTTTTCAGGCCTTCATAAACTAGGGAGTCGTGGCTCAAAACTCCTTCCAACGAAGGAGAAACCATTTGGTAATCACGCATATAAGAGGTAAGAGGTAGGAGGTAGGAGCTAAGAGATAAGAAGAGGACACGAAATAAACTCTTTTAACTTTCACTCCAAGACCTCACATGACTAATAATCCGCGTTGATACTAACGAAGGAATCTTTGGTGATGATAACATGGTCGAGGATCTTGATACCCAGAATCTTGCCCGCTTCGATAAGCTGCTTGGTAACCTCGGTATCTTCGCCGCTCGGGGCTGCTTCGCCGGAAGGGTGATTGTGGGCCAGAATAAGGGCGGCAGCATTGCACTCGATCGCCGAACGGAAAACTTCGCGGGGATGAATCATGTTGGAATTAACTGTGCCGATCGAGATGACTTCATCGCGAAGAATTTTGTTATGACTGTTCAAGTAAAGCCCGCGTAAATGCTCCTTAGGCAAAGCTCTCATATCTTGGAGATATTCGAAGACGTCCTTGGCATTGCGGATAACTTTGAGACCGCTTTCGCTCCGATCATAGAAGCGGCGGCCGAGTTCACCACAAGCGACGATCTGGCAGGCTTTGACGATGGGCAGGTCCATCTCTCGAGAAAGTTTCTCGGCATCGCGTTCGGCCAAGATACTCTTTTCACCGTAATCCCGAATCAGCCGGTTAGACATTTCAAGGAGCTCTTCCTTGACTGTGCCGGCGACTAAGAGAACGGCTAGCAGTTCCTTGATGCTCAAAGCTTCTGGACCCTGGGCGATAAGTTTCTCCCGGGGCTTTTCCTCGGCCGGCAGGTCGTTCATCGTGAAAGGATATTCACGATATGGCCGATCCAAAAACAAAGCGTTGGCTTTGATGCTATAAGTCTGCATGAGAGCATTATATCTTATCCACGCCCCAATTCAACTTTGACTTTTTGGCAGAAGTATTTAGAGAGTTTCAACTAGGATAAAGTTTGTCTCAGCCGCTGAACCGAAAGGCATGCCGGCTACAATAACAACCTTGTCGCCTTTTGATAGAAAACCGTCTTTAAACGTGACATCCCTAACCAGCTCCATCATTTCTTCGGTAGTTTTGAAGGTTGGTACCTGTAGCGGATAACAGCCATAGGAAAGGATCAGTTTGTTGAGGCTTTCCTGGCTATCGGTCAAAGCCAAGATCGGCTCGGCTGGACGATAGCGCGAGATCATCTTAGGAGCTCGGCCATGACGAGTAAGAGCGACAATGAGGGCTGCGCCCACATTGTGAGCAGTCCGAACGGCGGCCTGGGAGACAACGTCAGTGACGCCGTGGGATTCTTCATATTCGGCGATCGTATCATGATTGTAGACTTCCTTTTCAACCTTGAGCGCGACCCTACTCATCACTTCGACCGCCGCCACGGGATACTCGCCAAGAGTCGTCTCTTCAGAAAGCATGATGGCATCTGTACCGTCGATAATAGCATTGGCAATATCAGAGACTTCGGCCCGAGTCGGAACAGGATTCTTAATCATCGACTCCAACATCTGAGTAGCGGTAATGACCGGTTTGCCGGCTTCATTACACTTGCGGATGATTATTTTCTGGGCCAAAGGCACTTCTTCAGCGGGGATCTCAATAGCCAAATCGCCCCTAGCGATCATGATTCCATCGGCCTGGTCTATAATGTCGCCAATAACCTCCAAAGCCTCAGGTGTCTCGATTTTGGCGATAATTTGGGCCTTAGAACCGGCTTCATCAAGAATTTTTCTCAAATCCGATACGTCGGAAGCATGACGGACGAAAGAAAGGGCGACGAAATCAACGCCATTCTTGATGCCAAACTTAACATCTTCCCGATCTTTGTCGGTTAGAGACTTAATTGAAAGATGAGCACCTGGAACGTTAACTCCTTTCCGACCAGAAAGTTTGCCGCCAGAAATAACTTTGGTGACAATTTCTGGTCCTTTGGTTTCCAAGACCTCCAGTTTCATTGCTCCGTCTTTGAGCATGATAAAGGTTCCCGGTTTAACTTCCTTTGGCAGGTCCGAATAATTGATGTGGACTTTTTCAAGACTTCCCTCCACCTCCTCCGTCGTTAATGTAAAAGTCTGACCCGGCACTAAAGTAACGAAGCCATCTTTGAAAGTTCCGATCCGGATCTTGGGACCGCCCAAATCCTGAAGGATTGCCACGCGTCGGCCGGTTTCTTTCATAACTTCGCGAATATTATCCACTCGAACTTGGTGTTCGGCAAAATCGCCATGGGAGAAATTCAAACGGACAACATTCATACCGGCTTTGACTAGCTGCGTTAATTTTTCCTTACTCTCCGTAGCCGGGCCAATCGTACAGACTATCTTGGTTTTTTTACCTAAATTCATGTTAATTTTGAGTTTTCTTAATAATAGGATACTTGTCCGGATCAATCGTTCTTTCAAAACAGACTCGTCCGGCCGCATGCTTCCAATTGTCCCCACCGTCAATCATATAAGAATCAATAGACACTGAAGACGAGTAAGCTATGCCGCCACGGCCGTAATATTCGCCCCGGCCTTTATTATCTTGCGTAGCCAAAGCAAAGATAGCACAGAGTTCAAAGGATGGCTTGGAACTAAGAGCTGGTGCGGAATTCGTGGCTGATAAAGGCGTCTTGACGGCGTATTCGTAGGAGGCTTCAGTTTTGGGATCAGTCGGAATGTTGTAGCCGCCAATCGAATCGTTAAGATCAGACAAAGCCGACGGCAACTTCCCTTTTTGCTGCCAATAATTGATGATCTGCCACTGGATATTACTCAAATCACTTACTCGTTGGCTATCAAATCTAAGATTGCGCTGCTTGGCAGGCGAGCCAACAGTAATGAATCCGAAGACAATAGCCACAAGAGCGACAACCAGACCAAGCCAAGCGAAAATCTGCTGAGTTTTGGAACTCTTAACTTGTTCCTGGCCGGGCTGATTCTGAGTTTTAGAAAGAAGATAGTAGACGAAAACAATGCCGGCAATAACTAACACGGCCAAGATCTTGTAGACGAAACGAGCCGAAATTTCGCCGTTCAGATAAGTATTGATGAGAGCGATAAGATCGCCAACGATCGTTGCCCCGGTCAGGAAGAGGGTCAGGTAAATTCTCCAGCGTCTGATCCAGATCGACTCTTTGCCGGGTAATTTCCGGATATCGCGGATAATGTAATATTCGAGAATATAGAGAAGCGGGACTAGGATGATCAGCATCGAAATGGGCCAGACCACGCTATTGCCGTAGAAATAGCTCGCCAGCTGATCGGGATTGTAATAATTGATTATGCTAAACGAAAGATTGACGAGAGCGATAACAGCCGCATATAAGGCGACCGTCGCCCCCAGATGAAGGAAGAAATCCTTCGGGGTGGTGTTGTTATTCATGGGCGCATTCTAGCATATTTTTTTGCCAAAACGCAGGACCAATTTTTACAAACTCTTCAGCCGATCTTTGTACTTGGCGTAAGCGAACGAAGCAATAAGGGCAATCAATCCGAAAGCAATCGAAGAAATAATCCGATAGAGCTGGCCCAGACTCCAAACATCGATAAAAACCTTAACTGCTGTTATAACGAAGAGAATCAGGCCAAGCTGACGCAAAACAGCATTCCTTCTAGCAAAACCCAAGCCGGTCAAGATAGCCGCGTAAAGCGTCCAAAGGATCGAGACTAGAGTATTCGACAGATATTGTCCTTGAAGCAAAGGATTGGCTTCAAAGTACCAATAGATCTGGGTACTGAAAGCGTAAAGTGTAAGGATATTGGCAATGACTGTGAAAGTAACGGTGCCGTTCTTCTGAATCTCCGGGCCGAAGCCGCCATGATGACGATACAGGTAAGCAATAAGATAGGCCACAATAACAGCTAAAAATAGAATAGCAAAAGCCGTATTGAAGATTGGCTGAAAACCAGAGCCTATTCGCTGTCCCAAATTCCAGATGAAGAAATCGAGTACACCCAACCCGTAGACTATTATGCCCATAATCTGAAAACCGCAGCTGTTTATCTGTTTAGCAATGATACAAAGAACTGCCGACTCTATGAGCCAAGCTATTGCTATCCAGGAATCATTGAATTGCAGCGGCATAGCCCAGGACAAGAAGGCTACAGCCAGACCAGGCAAGAAAATATTCATAGCCTTATCTTCCCTGTTTGTTCTATTGATCAAGAAAGCAATGGTAGCGTAAACCAGGGCGATCAAGATTGCGACGGAGCCTAGAAAATCATGGTAAGAACGATCAAGAAGAGTATAGACCGTCAGTGCAAAGTAGAAAGCATTGGCCCCCATAATGAGAAAATCAATTTGACTGGCTTTATTTCCTGGAGTGAAGCTATGGGTAATGCTGGCCACCAGGAAGATCAAGAATACGACCGTGGCAAACATCAGAGTCGGAGCCAGGAGCGCGGGATTGTAATAGAGACCATACCAAGTGGTAAAGTTCAGAATTGTGCCCAAGAATGACAAAGCATTTAGACTCAGCCACTTCCGGTAGAAAGACAGACCAAGAACACTCAGATTTACCAGAACGAGATAACCGAAAATACTGAATGTGTTATCTTCGCTGAAACCGATAAGAAAAGGCGTGGCAAAAGCGCCGACAATGCCGACCAAAGCCAAAGTCTGGGTGGCATTCACATAACTCAAGATCAAAGTTAAGATCGTCACGGCGAACATGGCTAAGCCAGCTACCGGCGTGCTTATCAACTGGTAGAAGGAATAGGCCGAAAAGATCGACAAATATAGAATCGCACTTCCCCCACCCATCAAAAGATCGGAATAGTTGAGGTATTTCTTCCGAAGCGACTGACCAATAATCAAGAAAATAAGACCGACAATGACACCCAACATGACCCGGCCGGAAGGACCGATCCAATTATTATCGAAGGCGTACTTCAGAAAGAAAGCCACGCCGACCAAGACAGCGCCGATACCGAGCTTACCCAAAAATCGTCCGGAGGATTCTTCGCTTTCTTTTTTGATTACAACAGGTTGACTGATAGGTGTATTCCCTACTATTGGACTTGCAGGATTGATTTGATTTACAAGAGGAGTACCGGTCATACCCGAGACCGTTCCCGTCTTATCATTACCGTTGACTGGAGAGACTTGCCCCGATTGCCTCTTTATAAGGTTTTCTAGGTTGGAGATTCGAGTATTCTGATGAACCAGGAAAACGACGATCACAAGCACAATAATGACGGTAAACATATTGGCGATGGTTATAATATGCCATCATTATAACCTATTTGTGCGCGCACCAGGATTCGAACCTGGGACCCCACCAGTATCAGTGGTGTGCTCTACCAACTGAGCTATGCGCGCAACCGCAAGAGATAAGAGGTAGGAGCTAAGAGCTAAGAGCTAGGAGCAAAGATGAGCTGATACCTCAAATCAGTTAATACAGACTAGCAAAAAGAGTGATTAAATGCAAAAGGATGGCCACTCTCTCTAAACTTATGCTAATGTATCTCTATGGCGCAAAAAACTTCCTGGGGAGCCGTTGCTGGCTGGTATGATGAAATGCTCACTGATTCTGATGACTCATATCAGAAGAATGTCATCATGCCCAACCTTATTCGCCTCCTTGAACCAAAGAAAGGCTTAAGGGTTTTGGACTTGGCTTGCGGTCAGGGTTATTTTTCTCGGGCTTTCGCCCAAAATGGCGCCCAGGTTATCGGCACTGATATTTCGCCTGAACTCATTGATTTGGCAAAAAGGAATTCTACTACGACAACGTCTAGCCAAGAGTCAGAGTCAGGCAGAAACCCGCCCAAGCCTCAAACAAGCTCTCTTGAATTCAAAGTCTCACCGGCAGACCAACTTCCTTTTTTGGAAGATGGATCAATCGATGCCATAACTATCGTCTTAGCGCTTCAAAATATTGAAAATCTTCCCGGTACTCTAGCTGAATGTGCTCGAGTTCTGAAAGTAGGCGGCCGCCTCCTCATAATTCTCAATCATCCGGCTTTCCGAGTCCCCCAGAACTCCAGCTGGCAATGGGATGAAGAGAATTCCAAGCAATACCGCCGGATCGATTCTTATATGTCCGACAAAACCCTAAAAATTGACATGACCCCCGGCGAAGTCAACACTCACAAGAAGCAATTCACGGTAACCTTCCACCGCCCTCTCCAATCCTACTTCAAAGCCCTGAATAAAGCCGGCCTCTCCGTTACCCGCCTCGAAGAATGGATTTCCCACAAGAAAAGCCAGAAGGGTCCCCGCGCCGAGGAAGAAGATCGGATTAGGAAAGAGATACCGATGTTTGTTTGTTTGGAAGCTGGGAAAAAATGAAGTTAGTTTTCTATTTCAAATAAACTGCGGTTTACTACGAACGAGGCGAATCGAGTACCTGCACTACGACCTGTCCTTCCGTAGCTTTAGCGAAGGAGGAAGCTCCCCGCCTTTTAGCGGGGAGCGAAGTAGTGGGCACGAGAGGAGTCGAACCTCCATGAGCATGGCTCACAGCGTTCTGAACGCTGCGCGTATACCAATTCCGCCACGTGCCCAAAAACAAGTACAAAGTCAAAAATCAAAAGGCAAAAGTAAATCACAACCTTTCGATACCTTGCCACTATAGAACAAAAAGAGAAAAGAGGCAAAACAAAAACCACCCTTGCAGGTGGTCTTTGTTTTGTCGCCTTCTCCCGATGTCCATCGGGATACGGCGAACCAAAGTAAGCTCTCTATTTTGTTCCGTTCACCCATGAGAAATTCAATTGATATCTCCCATGTGCATCGGGAATCTTCCCCGATTAAGCGCTCCCATTTGAGGTTGAAGAGCGATTACCATTTCTGAGGTTGCCCCCAAAATATCGACTATAAGTCATACCTCGAATTAACTCGGTACAACGTTGATTCTTTGAAATATTCCACGAGCAGCTTCCGCTACCCGTGCCTTGTTACGACTTACCCCCTGTCATCGAATTTGCCTTAGGCCCGCACGAGGCGAGACTTCGGGCACCTCCGACTCCCTTGGGTTGACGGGCGGTGAGTACAAGACTTGAGAACGTATTCACCGCGGTATAGCTGACCCGCGATTACTAGCGATTCCGGCTTCATGAGGTCGAGTTGCAGACCTCAATCCGA
>JBAYFW010000020.1:0-13924 GCA_041667005.1 Minisyncoccota bacterium
AGTGTTGTCAAAGCTCCCGTTATCCAGCGCTTCTGGGGATTCCTGGTTAACCTCTTTCGTTAAACAATTAAAATTCATTTAAACAAAAGTCCCTCGAGAGAGGGATTTTTGTTTTGTTCATGTGTCATTTACCGTCCTCGGCAGTCGCCAAGGATAAACTCCGGCGGGAATCCAGGATCAAACCAGGAAGAGGATTTACTCGTAACATCATGGATTCCCGCCTTCGCGGGAATGACACAACATCCAATTTTCAATTATGAAAGTTTCATCGTTCCGTCCGCTTTAAGTACCTTTTCCGTTTTATTGCCAACTGCTCCTGCTAAAGCGATCATAAGCGCGTTATCTCCCGATGTATCTTTCGAAGGTAAGTAAAGCGGCAAGTCATGTTCTACGGCCAGGTCTTTAAATTTCTCTATTAAGTAGCGATTGGCGCTAACCCCGCCACCAATGATAAGAGAGCCGTATTCAGCCTGTTCCAGGGCATTTTGAACCTTACCAAGTAAGGTCTCAGCCACGGCTTCTTCGAATTCGCGAGCCAAGCCTTTTCTGGTAACTTCGTCAAGAGTCTCACTGCCTTTTTGCTTTTGCAAATCTCGGACAGCGTAAAGGAGGGCGGTCTTAAGGCCTGAATAAGAGAAATCCAGGTCTTTGCTATTGAGCATCGGCCGAGGCAATTGAATAGGGGATTCGATACTCTCTTTTCTAGCCAGATCGGCCAGCATGGAAATATGCGGACCGCCCGGGTATGGTAACCCTAGAAGTCGAGCGGCTTTGTCGAAGGCTTCACCAACAGCATCGTCTCGTGTGGCGCCAATTATTGAATAGGTCCACTTTTCGTCTATCTTAACTAATTCCGTATGGCCGCCACTTATAAGCAAAACCAAAGCTGGCAGAAGAGGTCTTTTAACTTCCTGCCAAGTACCAAATGGTAATCCGGCTTCAAGGAGTGAACCGTAAATGTGGCCTTCCATGTGGTTAACAGCGATCAAAGGAATATTCCAGAGGGCCGAAATAATTTTGCCAAAGTTAATACCTACCCAGAGGGCTGGCTCCAAGCCTGGACCTTCCGTGATCGCGATACGATCAATCTTGGGAATATTTTTCAAGAAATGAGCTCCGGCTAGCGATTGCCATAAGTCGGGGTTTTGGAGACTTAAGTTTTCTTTGAAAGTTTCAAGGATTGAGGTAAATTTTTCATCGCTTAACATTACGGATGTCGGACTTCCGTGCCCTAGATTCTCTTCAAAGCCCGTATCTTCAAAAAGCTTGTGAAGCAAAGGTACTAAGTTTTTACCATGCTCTCTTTTGGCTAGGGAAGGGAAGACACCACCATAAGCACTGTGTAATTCGGCTTGGGAATGGACCAATGAAGAAATTACTCGGCATTCAAGACGACTTTGGTCGCTATCTTTGTAGCGCGTTTCGATGAGAGCTAAGGCTGTTTCATCGCAGGAGGTTTCGATGCCGAGGGTGATCATGGGGGTTGGATAATACTATCAGAACGACAGGATTCGCCCTCGTCCTCGCACGCTACCCGCGTGCTCGTCCTGGGCACCGGCTCGAGGCCTCGCATTGCTATGCTCGGCATCTCTCGCCGTTCGAATCCTGCCGCAAGTGCCGCAGGGCACTTGCTAGCGCGTACCTCGTTCGTCGCTTCGCTCCTCACTCGGTGCGCGCTGCAGGATTCGAACCTGCGACCCTTGTCACGTCAAGACAATGCTCTACCAACTGAGCTAAGCGCGCGTTATTTAGTTCTCAATTCAATTCTAACCTCTACCAGACTACGGCGCTGGGCCTACCAAGACAGCTAAGCGCGCGTGCGCCCATCCTATCAAAAAATAACTTAAAAATCCACCGGTTCGCCGACTAACGCCACTCCTTGCTTGGAAGCGATAGAAGTTTGGTAGATTTTTATAGAATCGATAGAAGTCCCTTGCGAATCTTTCTTAAGAGTCATTTGGACCAAGTTTCCCTTCATAACTTCTGGTGAGAAGTACTGGTCGATGATCAAGTTACCCACCGAATAGAAAACTGGCACCCCCTCTATCTTTTCGTGCTCCAAGATGACATGAGGATGAGCACCGATAATGGCTTTGGCTCCTGCCTGAACAAAAGCTTGGGCCTGAGACTTCAATTTGGCCGAAGCACTCGCAGCATACTCAGTGCCCCAGTGGGGCATGACGATTACGAAGTTTCCGGCGTCATTCAATCGTTTTATGCTGGCTAAAATATCCTCGAAGCCTCCACCGAAAGCATGATAACCGACTAAGGCTATCGATATGCCATTTTTTTCTATGACAAGGGCGCTCGACGAGGCATTAGCAGGGCTGCCAAAGTAGCCTAGGTTCTCTTTTTTGAGAAATTTTCTGGTCTGATTGAGTCCTTCCTGGCCGAAATTGGCGGTGTGATTATTTGCCAATGAAAAAGTCGTGAAGCCGGCTTCGGCCAGAGCAGGGACTGTTTCCGGAGCGAAAGTAAAAGTCAGCTCTTTGCTTGTCTTGCCGTTTGCCAGGAGAGTTTTGGAAGGATAGGTGGTTATGGGTCCTTCCAGGTTGGCGACTGCCAAGTCCACACTCTTTAAAAGGGGAGTAATGTCTTTAAAAAGATTTTCGTAGCCAATACTATCGCCCAGCTTTCGAATGGCCCGATCAAGCATAATGTCACCGCCTACAATAATAGTTAAAGTTTGTTTCTGGGCCGGTTCGCCGGCTGGCGGAGGAGTGGGTGCAGAGGTTAAACCTCTGCCACTAGCTATGTTTGGAGCTTTATGGCCTACTGCACTGCTTACCGATACTACGTTGTTACCACGGCCGTTCGAATCGCTTGCTGCAGAGGTTAAACCTCTACCATTCAAATCGCTGTGTATAGCCAAATTCAAGCCCCTAGAACCGGTCCAAAGGGCGCCCCAAATGAAGACTAAGACAGCCAGTGCTGAAATAATCTCTTTGAAACCCAGGCTTTTTTCTTCTTGTTCGTCCATAGGGTATGCTGGATAAATTATGCTAGATTCAATGTTTTAACGCAACGCCAGTTTTCATTAATAATACCTCACACGGAGTCAAACCTCCAAATCTCTTTCGTGGCCGGTTGTTAAGTAAGCCTTCGACTTCTCGTTCAACTCAACATTGAACTTAGGAATGTCCGATATTCGGGATACTCGGTTTTGGTGTATAATTAATCGGAAATGGCGCAATCGGTCAAAACTTCTTACGGATCAGTTCTTCTGCTTTCGTGTCTCGTTCTAGCTGCGACTCTTATTTCTCAAGCCTGGAGCGAGCTTGAGCGTGTCTGGAATGAGCTGGAAAGAGTTTCTGTTATTGTCACTGTTCAGGTTCCGAAGCAGAGACAGCTGGCGCAGGTTTCTCCTGGGAATCCAGATGCTTCGGTATACTATGTAGATTCATCCCGAATTTCAAATGGGGATGGATCGGAAGCCAACCCTTGGAAGAATTGGGGCAATATAGACTGGAATGCTATTCAAAGTTCGTTGGGGTCGCGCAGTGTCAGCATATATCTGTCTAGCCGGGATGTTTGGTCTTCGAGCTCGTCTTACGTCGTCGTTGCGACCGGTAACAGTAACTACTGGCTGACTATTGACGGTAATAGCAAGTATAATTTGACGGATTCCGGCGATGCTGTTTGGACCAATGAAGACAATCCGAATAACAAGGCCAGGCTTACGCAAACCGGTGGCAGCGGCCTGTTAATCGACAATGACCATTCTTATATAAAGATAAAAGGATTATATCTGGACAAGATGCAATGGGGCGGGATCAATTTGGGGACATCCATGCCTACCAGAAATGTTCACCATATAACTTTAGAGAATAATGTCATAGATACGCCGCAACATAATCATGGTATCT
Source organism: Minisyncoccota bacterium (assembly GCA_041667005.1). Classification (GTDB taxonomy): domain Bacteria; phylum Patescibacteriota; class Minisyncoccia; order Phycocordibacterales; family PALSA-1337; genus C7867-002. The sequence goes on from JBAYFW010000020.1 coordinate 3,867, forward strand.
GGTTTGGCTATGCCGAAGAAGGTTGTCACGACATTGTTATCAGAAATAACGTGGTGAAGAATACTCTACTGGAGTCAATCTATCTCGGTCATTATAATTATATGCCGCAAACTATTACCGGAGTTATAGTTGAAGGTAATACCATTATAGACGGTGGTCTTGAGGGGGAAGGTGATATTGATATAAAACCGGGAGTATATGGCGCCATCATCCGCAATAACACTCACTATGATACCGGAGCGCATAGTGGTGGATCTTGCGGTGTGGCCGTCTATGGTGATAACGCGCAGGTTTACGGTAATAGATTTTATGGACTTGATACGACCGCATCCGGTTGGGGCCACGGTATCTTGATAACAAGCGCCGGTGACGCTCAGGGTAATACGCGAGCTATAACTTCCGCTTTAGTTTATAACAACCTTCTTTACGGTAACGCGGCCGGCATCCGCGTGGACGGCGCTAGGGACAATATCTCTGGTTTGAAAATCTGGAATAATACAATATTTGGAAATGCTCACGGCGTCTACTCAACAGCTAGCGCGCCGTATAACATAGAAATGGATATGCGGAATAATATTATTTATTCCAATAGCGTGAAAAATATCACTACGGCGAGAGTTAATTTTTCTTCCAATACCAACAATCTTGAAACTGATCCCTTCTTTGTTAACGGATCAGTCTCAAACGGCGATTTTCGTTTACAACAATCGTCTCCCGCCATCGCCTCCGGCCTCAACCTCTCTTCCTCTTTCTCCACCGACTTTTCCGGCGCCTCTCGCCCTTCATCCGGTCCCTGGTCCATCGGCGCCTACGAATACGGCTCCGCTCCCCCTTCCGGTTCCAATCCCACCCCCGTCCCTAATGCTACCCCAACCCCCTCTTCCAACCTCTCGACTATTAGAGTCACCACCACCGGCTCCTCCGGCCTTGTAAAGGGAAGCAGTATCAACTGCCAAACCGGCTCGACCATAGCCTGTTCCGGAGTCTTTGCCAATGGTACGCTCGTTACTTTAGCGGCCAATCCCGATCCCGGTTCCTCCTTCACCGCTTGGGGAGGAGCCTGCAGTAGTTCTTCCACCTGGTGTACTCTAACGATTAACGGAGATGTCAGTGTCACAGCCACCTTCGGATCCACTCCGCCCACACCAACCCCCATCCCCAACGCCACCCCTACTCCCGATGTAACCGCACCAACCCTCTCAGCCATCCAAGCCAATCCAACCTCCTCCGGAGTCAATATCACCTTTGTCTCAAGCGAACCATCCTCCACCCAGATCGAATACGGCTTAACAACAGCCTATGGTAATACCACCGCTCTCAATTCCACCCTGACTACCTCTCATACCCAGACAATATACAACCTTACCCCCAATACGACCTACCACTACCGCGTCATATCCAAGGATTTCTCTAGTAACACCGCTACGTCTCCTGATCTGACCTTTATCACTCCCGATCCGAGCACGGCTACTCCCGTTCCAACTCCCATGTCTTACGCTACACCAACCCCTCGACCTTACACACCCTCTCCAACCACCGCGGTTAGAGTAACCTCAAACCTTCCTTCCAAAGTCCTACCCGGCACCACTCTCAACCACCCCCTGTCTTCTTCTGCACCAATCCCTCAACTAGACTCCGATATCGAGATTTCCGTTCCTCAAATACCGTCCTGGTTCGATGTTATCTCCTCTTTCATCAAGGAAGTCTACCTTGATGTCATCTACGGTATGACGGTGACGGGGGAGTGGCTGACGGGGAGGTAGTTAGAGTACAATCTTACTCATTACGAAACATATCTTTTACATTTGGATCTCAAAGCTAAGAGGATTGACTAAAACTCTTCATCGATAATATTTTTGTAGCCCTACGGGGAATCGAACCCCGATTACAGCCTTGAAAAGGCCGTGTCCTAACCGTTAGACGATAGGGCCCGCCGTCGCTCCTGCGGAGCTATGGCGAGGCAAAGCCCTACATAGCTCCCGAAACGGGATTACCAAATACTACTATTTTTTACTCATTTTGGCAAAAGTGATAGAATTCGGGGATGCAAAAACGGGATGTGGCGGTTCTCATATTGCGCCGGGGAGACAAGATCCTTTTGGAAAAAAGATCTTCCGCCTGCTCCCGTTTTCCCAACACTTGGGGCTTATTTGGCGGAGGAATAAAGGATGGTGAAAGTCCCGAAGAAGCCCTGAGAAGAGAAGTTATGGAAGAAGTGAGTTTGACTCTCGGCAAAGTCAGATTGACTGGCACATATCCCTATCGGCTGCCCGTCAATGGGGAAGCGGGTCATGTCTTCGTCTTCGAAAGCGTCTATGACGGCTCGAAAAGGCTGTCTGGCAGTGGCGGAAGGATGCATTGGTTGACCATTGACCAGGCTTTGGAAAAAGAGATGGATGAGATTTATAGGGGGATAGTAAGCAGGATTACTTTACATCAAATGCCTCTTGATAAATGATCGTCCGGAGCCGGATTTCAGATATTTTTCAAAGTTGAAAGCTCTATATTTATCGTCAACTGCAAAATAGAAATCTAAGATTATCGGCAAACGATTTACAGTTGCAGGAACAAGACCTTTCTTATGTCTGATGATTCGTTCTTTCAAATCATTAGTGCATCCGATGTAATATCCATCTTTGCATTTTAATGAATAAATATAATACATGACTAATAATATTCTAATCGCCTTCGCCCTGATGGGCTTCGGCGTATTGAAAGCGGACCTCGTCACGCCGTAGCTACGCCGTCACATGAGCTCGCCTTCGCACTAATCGTGCTTCGGCGTAGCGAAGGCGGAGAGGGGGAGATTCGAACTCCCGAGAAGCTTGCGCCTCTGCCACTTTTCGAAAGTGGTGCATTCGACCACTCTGCCACCTCTCCAGAGGGACGAAATTACGATAGCATAAAAAATAGGGGATGTATAATGGCCTTTTTATGCTAAACTTATTTGACTTAAACTTCTCCTATGTACTCCACTCGCCAGCTTATAATCGACATTTGGTCCTATGTCCGAGCTTACAAAACGGACTTTTGGCAGGCCACATTTCTCAGAGTGGCTGCCGACCTTGCATGGCTTTATCCGCCTTACGCTTTTGCGGTTATCATCAATTACTTTGCGGACTATAAGGCAGGTTCGGATCTAACGCCTATTTACATTGCTTTCTCCTTGACTATTGTCGCGGTCATTATCCGCTACTCCGGCATCTATTACGCCAAGTCCAAAATGTTTCGGATTTCGGAGAAATGCGATCTTGATGCTCAATTACGGGCGGTTAAGCATCTCATGCTCCTCGATATTTCCTGGCATGAAAAGGAAGGTACGGGTAATAAATTCAAGCGGATTGACCGCGGTTCGACCAGCATAGACCGGATTTTGCGGATCTGGATCAATAATATTATCGAGATCGTTATTAACTTAGTTGGTATTATTATAATAATTCTTAAGTTCGACCTTGGCATCGGTTTGGCCGTGGCCTTCTTCCTCATCTCTTACTATTTCCTAGCTCATTATTATCGCAAGCGGGCTGTACAAGCTTCCGACATAGTGAGCGGCAAGGAAGAGCACCGAAGCGGTCTTATTTTCGAGACCATCGGCAATATTCGGAGCGTCAAAGTTATGTCCATGGCTCCGAAGTTGACTGAGACTTTCACTACCAATGGCACTGACCTTTTTGAAGCCATCAAGAAACGGATCTATTGGTTTCAGGGTGGCAATTCCATCCGCAATTTTTACGCTCAAATCTTCCGGACCAGCGTCATGATTTTTATCGTCTACGGCGTTATTCAGGGCTGGTACCAGATTGGTTTCCTAGTCCTCTTTACGGGCTATTTCGCCAGCGTCTGGACTTCCATGAGCGAACTGACCGATGTCTCGGAAGATTTCGCTATTGCCAAGAATGCTATTTGGCGGATGCAGGCTATTTTGGAAACTCCTATCGTTATTGACGACGAGACTAATAAAGAGCAATTTCCGAGCGATTGGCAGACCATGTCTTTTGATAATCTTTCTTTTTCCTACCAGAACAAACCTGTCCTGGAAAATATTTCTTTTAAGATCAAAAGGGGAGAAAAGATCGGCATTGTCGGCTCTTCGGGCGCGGGTAAATCGACGCTTTTCAAGCTTCTTCTTAAGGAGCATGAATCCTATGGCGGTCAAATCACTTTTGATGAAAAACCTTTGAAGGGAATTGGTAAGCGAGATTATTTTAAACATATTGCCGTCGTACTTCAAGAGACTGAACTCTTCAATGCTTCGCTTGGTGACAATATAACTATTACCAACCAGGGTCAGGAAAACAACAAAGAGCTTCTCGAGAAATCCCTGGAGATTGCCCATGTTAGCGACTTTATGGCTAAATTGCCGGAAGGGGTCAACTCCATTATTGGCGAGAAGGGAATCAAGCTTTCCGGCGGCGAGAAACAGCGCGTTGGCATTGCCCGGGCAATTTTCAAGAATCCGCAGATTCTGCTTCTTGACGAAGCCACCTCACATCTAGATATTGGCTCGGAAGAAAAGATTCAAGACTCGCTTCACAAGTTTTTCCAAAATGTCACGGCCATAGTTATCGCCCATAGACTGACGACTATCAAGCAAATGGATAGAATTATCGTTCTCGAAAATGGCAAACTTGTCGAGTCCGGTAACTTCAGTGAACTTCAAGAAGCGAGAGGAAGATTCCATGAATTATGGGAAAAACAAAAGTTGTAGAGCAAAAACTCCGTCCTGACAACCTGTCAGAACGGGGCGCTCGCGAGATCTCAGTTACGGTGTGAGATCGTACACCTGAAAGAACTTGTGGGGGACCTCGGAAATGAGGGTCACCCAGAAGTCCGTGCCGTCGGCCCGAAACAATTTGGCCTATTTTGGCCCTACTTTTGCCTATTTATCAGACATCCAAATTTGTCCAAAACCGCTGATTGTTGTATTGTTATAGGACTTATTAACGCTAACCTAATTAGATGGAACCAAACAATCAGCCTGTTGCAGTAGCGAAGCCCAAGCAACTTTTGGGATCGATTGAACTTATAAAGAGAGCTTGGGTGTTTTATAAGGCCAATTTCCGCAGGCTGTGGCCATTATATCTTCTGGGTAGTCTCGGCAGTCTTGGTCTTCAGTTTCAATTCTCTGACAAAACAGCTGCGCTTTTTTCCGGCCACAGCTCCGTAGTCGCTGTTGTTGTTGCGTTGGTAATAATCGTGAGCATCTTGCTTTTCCTATCCCAAATCGCTCTTTTGAAAAGTATTGTCGATGTCAGAAAAGGCCAGTATGAGGGCATCAAAAGCGCCTACAAAAAGAGTTCCAAATTTTTCTGGCCATATATCGTCATATTGATAATGTTGTCTTTGGCAAAAGCGGGAGCGATGGTCTTATTTATAGTTCCCGGCATTATTCTAGCCGGTTATCTCAGTTTCACCTCCTGTGAATTTTTTGACCAGGAAAAGAAAGGCTTCAAAGCCTTGCTCGGAAGCTGGTCTCTTGTCCGAGGATATTGGAAAAGCGTAGTTTGGCGATGGATTGTTATTTCGATCCTCATTTCGCTTACAATGCTTATCGTCATTATCCCGCTTGCCATTGTAGGGACCGTGCTGGTTATCGTTGCTGTTGCCATCAAAAGTACGGCTATGACTGTGATCAGCGTCTCCGTCGGTCTTATCATCATTGCGATTTTTTGCCTCCTTTTGGTCGTACCACTTGGAATAATCACGATGTTTGAACTCTATTATAATCTCAAGGAAGTCCGTTCGGCGGAAAAATTGGCTGATGAGGCCGTAGATCGCCGTCGCCGCTTCAAACTAATTTGGGCTATGATCATTGGCGTCCTGGCGTTCATTGTCGCGTTTATGATCGGTATTTATCTGGTAGCCAAGCTCGAAAAAACGGCAAATAGCGGCATTCCGGCTTCAGCTATTATTCCCGGAAACACCTACTTTACATCGGAAGATGCCTCGGACGCGTTCACGATCGATTACCCGGCGAATTGGCATAAGGAATTCGAAACTACCGAGAGAGTGAACGGTAACTATTTTCGTACCGCCCAATTTGCCCCCAATCTCGTCAAGAAAATACCGGGGGATGTCCGCGTAGCTTCGACCACGATTTCTCTATACATTAATAATGTGGAGCCCGGCATCAAAACTGTCGAGGATTTCAAGAATTATTTTTTGGAGCGTCTTATGGGGGACAAAACCGCGGTCATAAGTGATGTCAAGACTTCGACAACAACGATCGGTATTTTCTCTGCTCTTGAACTCTCTTATACCCACAAAATTTCTCCCGCTGGTTTTGAGCCGGTGACTTTCAAAGTTACCGACAAGATCGTCCTATTAGGCGATTATGTTTATATTCTTGAATACAGGAGCGACCCGTTAACATACGATGATAATATAGAAGTATTTGAAAATATGACCAAATCCTGGTATCTCCATTACTTTCAAAGAAAGTCGGGGTCCGACTCATTGATTTACGACAACCGCGATTACGGTATAAGTCTCGAATATCCTTCGGCGTGGATCCAGATCGGGGCCACCCCGGAGACCGGATTGGTCGCTCAGTTTATCCGTCCGGATTTCGATAATCAGGGCTTATTTGATCCCGGTAAATCTATAGCTGTCTGGATTGAAAAATTTTCCGGAAATTTGGAATTATTCAAGAAGAATACATTGAAATCCGTGCTTGTGGGTGACAATGTTTTGAAGAGCGTTTCGCCGATTACAATCGGCCAACAGGACGGTTACGAAATGACCTACGAGTGGAATGACGGGAACGATTTAGGATCTTCTATTATTTATCTGACAATTCGCGATGGAAGGGGTTACTCCATGGTATTGAACGGTCTGGCTCCCGACGATCCTTTGATTGCCAAGTTTCGATCTTCCTTCAAGTTTTTGGAATCGGAGCCCCAGTCAAGAAACAATGACGAAGAAACATACGATAATCGCCAATTTGGCTACAAATTGACTGTTCCAAAACAGTGGACAAAGCTTGCCAAAACCACTTACGAGGACAAGATCGTTGATTCATATTCTTTTGTAAGCGGCGACCAAGACAGCTTTATGGGTGTCCTGAGCGTAAGCGCGCCGGACGATTACTATCATTATAACGGTCGTTACTCGGTTGAACGATACAGAGACGACAATCTTGAATACTTGAAAAACGGACCGACTACCCTTGAAGGATTTAGTTTGCTTCAAACCGGTACCACCACGATCGGAAAATTGCCGTCGGCCTATTATGTAGGGAAGTACCAGTCCGACACTAGTCGTATCGGCGGCATACCGCCAATACTCCGAATCAAGCAATTGTTTATTGATAACGACGGAACCGTGCGCTGGATATCATATATAGATGACGAAGCCGATTTCGAAAAATATCTTCCAATGATCAATAAGATTATGGAATCGCTACGGGTGAGGTAGTCGACGATATAGAAAAGTTTATGAAAAAAGCCGGCAGTTCTGCCGGCTTTTGTCAGGGTGCTTGCAAGCCTCTTACCTAAAATGATTGAGCGTATAATCCACCAGCACTTGCGAGTCGACTTTTACATTGGGTGACTTTAGGACGATGGTGACTATTGGTCTTTTCGTTTGACCAACAGGGAACTCGAAGACCGAGAGATTGGATTCGGCCGCCGCTGTCGTTTTGCCATTCTTACCACCAAAGAAATATTGATTCTCAAGAAAGTCATTGAAATTACCCAAATCTTTGAAGCCGCTTTCCCCATAGGCGCTATTTTTGATCTTGCCTAAAGTTATGTCAAAGATAAAACTGCGGTTGTTATAAATGTATCTGGCCAGCTGGAAAAGGTCTTCAGCCGTGGAAATATTACCTTCCGAAGCACCAGAGGGATCGGTGAATGAACTATGAGTCATACCGATAGAAGCCGCTTTTTCATTCATATGCTTTACGAAATTCTCCCGGCCGTAGTAGCGGGCGATCGTCTCGGCCGCTTCATTGGAAGATTCCATGAGGAGAGGGAAGAGTAATTGGTAGATCGTGTATTTGTCGCCGGCCTTGAGACGAGCCTTGGAAGTATAGACGATAGCGCTTCCTGGGACCGTGACCGTGTTATCGAGATTGATATATTCCGTGGTTACCAAAGCCGTTACCAACTTAGTGATCGAGGCAATCGGTACGGAAGTGGTGGAATTGCTGCTGGCAAAGACATGATTGTTCTCTAAGTCGGCTGAGAGGTATATAGGCGCGGAAAGGTCAGGGACCAGACCGCTGTAGGTGAAGTTATCCGGTGCAAAGCTGTGTTCGAAGACCAGAACCGGAGTGCCGATTTCGATGGCTTCGTAGACTTTCTTCGCATCATCAGTGTCCAATCTAATGCATCCACCGGTGAAGGTCTTGGAAGTCAGGGTGCCGTCCGGATAATAAGTCCGGCCGTGAATATAGAAGTTTCCTTGGAAATTCATGCTCCACGGCATCCAGACGTGGCCCATTCCAGAGAAGTGGGCCTTCTCCTTGCTGTCGATCTTGTAAAGTCCGGCCGGCGTTTCCCACCAGGAGCCTTCCCGACCTTTGCTATTGATCGGTACTTCGAAGGAAAGCTGGCCGTTCTTATAGACATCAATCTTCATCGTTGTCAGGTCGGCGATGAGGAAATTGGCTTTGGAATCGATGAACTTTTGCTTGACTTGGCCGAAGAAGTCGGGATTGGATAGGGCAGGCTGGACGCCATAACTGAATTCCAGCTGTGGAGCCGGCGGATTGCTGGGGAGAGTGATTATGTAATTTTCACTATTGTTCCCAAAAGCCTGAGAAAGTCCGGCAATCCCCAGAACAGTGACTATGAGCAGGGAAAGAGTGATGACGACCGGCACTTCGGAATGGAAGATTCTGGAAAAGGAAAAGTGATTTAATTTTTGCGGTGAAGCGGCGTACTCGAAAGCTTCTTTGATATCGTCGTCGCTCCAGCCGTCGACAATCAATTCGTTTTGGATATCAGCAACCGAAGACCCCGCCTTCAAACGGCCACTGACATGATTAACCAATTGGCGGTGGTACATGGTATTGACCTAATAATAACATTTTTTATCACTTTTTTATCCCAATTTTATCACTATTTGATTTGGATTTTATCCCTCTCTGATAAGCTTCAGGCATTATCAGCTTAATAAATAATTTATGCTCAACAAAAGAATCAAGAGTAACAAAAAAAGAAAGCCTTTGCCTCCTCCTGAGGACGGTTTCACCCTTATCGAAGTCCTAGTTGTGATCGGGATTATCGCTATCTTGGCGGCAGTTGTCCTGGTAGCCGTCAATCCCTCCAGGCAGTTCAAACTAGCCCGGGATTCTCAGAGAACCAGTAATGTTAACGCCCTACTCAACGCAATTCATCAGAATTTATCCGAACACCGAGGAGTCTTTGTTTGTAATGGCAATCCCAGAGAAATCCCGACTGTTCCGAGAATAGTTAAGTACAGCACTGCTGCCCCCGATAGCGAGGGTGATATTGCGGCCTGTTTGGTTCCGGACTATTTGTCAGCTTTGCCATTCGACCCGTCTAAAACCGGCGCTCATTATACCAGCCTGACCGACTACGACACAGGTTGATATTTCCAAGGATGCCAGCGGCCGGATTACGGCCAGCTCAACCGGCGAATTGACTCCAAGTATTGTCGTGACAAGGTAAATTTGTGCTACGATATATGAATGCCTGTCAACCGGAAACTCATAATAGTCTGGATTTGCAGCCTCTTGGTGATTCTGGTGGCTTTGACTACCAAGTTGGCCGATCAGAATCGTCTAGCCTCACAAACGCCGAGTAACGTGAACTTGACCGCAAGTAGCGGTGAAAGTTTGAATAGCAATGGTCTGGAACCGAGCTCCTCCTTTTACGATTCGTTGCCAACTCCCAGTCCGGATTTCAAACCGGTGTCTTCGCAAACTCCTTCCGTTCCTCCGGTAGCTACTACTCCCTTGCCTGAAGTGGTTTCAGCTCGGGCCTATCTAGTTGGTAATGTTTTGACTGGCCGAATTTATCTGGAGAAGAATGCCAATTTAGTCTTACCGGTGGCTTCAATGTCCAAGCTCTTAACGGCTATTGAAGCTA
>JBAYFW010000021.1:0-13656 GCA_041667005.1 Minisyncoccota bacterium
AGCTCAGCGGTAGAGCGATCGCCTGTTAAGCGATTGGTCGCAGGTTCGAATCCTGCTCCCGGAGCACTTTTTTCAGCCTTATTTATCAGTGGTTATTTTTGATACCCCGACAGAGTTCAGAACTTTTGGTATAATATATTTCATGAAACAATTATTCCTGACATCTGAAATCAATCTTGTAGCACAAGATATAAAAAATAAGATAAAAACAAAAAGCGGTAAATTTAAAACTGCGTACATAACTACTCCTATTGAGAGAGGTCATGATAATGATGATTTAGAGTGGCACAGACAAAACAAAAAATCCATGATAGATGCCGGGTTTGATGTTTTTGAGTACACAATTACAAATAAAAATGCCAATGATTTTCAAAATGATTTAGGTGATGCCGATATAATATATGTTGAAGGAGGAAGTTTAGTCTATATGTTAAATCAAGCACGAAAAACTGGGTTTGATGTTTTCTTAAGAAAATTTACTGAGGAAGGTAATCCTTACATTGGAACAAGTACTGGTAGTTTCATAGCCTCAATAGATACAGAAGCAGGATTGTCTTTGGAAAACTATTTTGAGGACAACTTTGACCATACAGGATTTGGGTTTGTTAACTTTTTAGTAATGCCTCACTGGGGAACAAAAGATTTTAAAGTGCATTACGAGACAATGCCCAAAACAACTTACAAAACAAAAACACCAATGATTATCTTAACCGACAATCAGTATGTATGGGTTAAAGATAATTCATTTGAAATAATTGTTGTGTAGTAAAAATATCTAAATCTTTCTTTATTTGTCACCAATTCAGAGTTCTGAACTCGTCCAAGATACGGAGCAAAGTAGGACAGAGCCGTTTGCTCCTTATATGCATGTGGTTTAGTATTAGGCATATGATAAATAATATGCAACCACCACGCATACTTACCGACGCAGGATTAAGTATGTTTGTAGACAATATAAGATTAAGAGAATTGCCCCTCCCTATTATTGACATAGATATAAAAGAACTCATGTGGCATTTTGATATGCCAGTTTGGGAAAAAGATGGTACCGATGACTGGAATCTCACTCCGTGGGAAGTTATTAAAAAAATAGATGGTTCAACAGATCACCAAAAAAAATTGAGAATGTTGATGCTGGTTTTCCATTAATTATTGTGGAATATAATTCTCGCTATGTAATTCTGGATGGTATTCACAGGCTCGTAAAAGCCTATATTCACGGGGATAAGAAGGTAAAAGGAAAGATTATTCTCAATGAGTATCTTACTAAAAGAGAATTTTAAACCTAAATTCAATATGCACTTACCTCCTTCTCAATACAACAATATTTCTCCCCTCATTATATGGATTCTTTGTTATATCAAAATCGCCGAAGGAACTGACGTATTCCCATTTATCTGTCTCTTTAGCTTTTCTCGTAAATTCATCGACTGAGTAGATCTTTCGTATTTCCAAATGCTCAATCATCTTCTTTTCGCCGTTTTCATCCACATCAAGCGTTATTTTGGCTTCAGATATATTCTCAGCTCTATCTATCCACTTTAGATCATAAGTAGTAACAACTTTAATATTTCCTTCAATCATTTCCCAAGACTGCTTTCTAATATCTTCCGGATAGAAACTGACAGCACCATCAAGAATATATAAACCACCACCTCGAACAGCATTCGCTGCAGAATCGAGATGACTTTGTAATTCTTCATCACTTTTGACATAGAAGGATCCGAGAAATAGTAAAGCACAATCAACTGATTTTGGTAGAGTAAATTTGATCATATCTCCTTCTACGATTTCAGCTTGTAGAACAGACTTCTTTATAATTTCACGAGAATATTGGATCATCTGTTTACTCAACTCAAGACCGATATAACCATATCCTCGTTTGCACAATTCCTCCATATGCGGACTATTACCTGAAGCAATTTCTAGAAAAGTCTTTACTGGAATTCTAGATTCTTTCGCTATAACTTGTTCTATAAAATCGACCTCCTTTGATATGTTGCGGAATGAAAATGCGATTTCGTAATATTTTGGATTATCGTAGACTTGCATAATTATTTTTTAAGGAGTCCTTCTAATAGCAGTAACGCTGTCGTTTTCTCAATGACTTCCTCAAAATATTTCCCCTTCTTCCAATATACCCTATACGCATTGGCAGTCTTTTTCGAACTGATGATGCGGTATGTGCTGTCAATAATTTCAATCGCACAGCAATTGTCTATTGCAATAGCGACACCCGAAGTCTTTTTCATAAGACGCTTCAAATCTGGTTTGCGATCTTTCTCAAAGTCATAGTGCGGACAAAACAAAGTCGGCACCAAATTGATCCCGTTCACTTTGATGAGATCGGCTTTGGGATTAGCAAATCTTCTAGAATCGGAACTTCCGCTCCTAAACCAGCAGATGGCTCCGGCACTAACACCGGAAAGCACCACACCTTTTTCGCCGGCTTTCACCAATATTTTATCTACTCCATATTTTCTCCATATATTCATCATCTTCAAGGTGTTACCACCTCCAACATAGATCATATTAGCATCAAAGATTTTGTCCTCAATTTCCTTTATAGACAACTTCTGTTTAAGAAGAAAAAGTGTATCTACCTTACAACCAAGAATTGTGCCAAAATGCTTCTCGACGACCCTGGCATAACCTTCAGAATCAGAGCTAGCTGTTGGAATAAAAAGAAGTCTCGGCTTTGACTTTCCCGTCAACCGAATGATTTCCTTGTCTATTTTGGTTGTTTCGACGGGAAACCCGGGCCTACCGATTTCTCCTCCTCCTATCGCAATGATTTTCATGATACTTTATGCTATTATTTTACTTCAAATATGGCCATCTCGAGAGACAAAAGACTACCTCTGAAAAATTTTCACCCGTTAAATTAGTCTGTCGACACCATTTGAATTCGTTAGAATATAGGTTCGAACATCCTTCAACCCTCGGAGCAAGGTAGGACAACCAGACAATTCTAGTATCAAAATAGCCGGTTTTCGCATTGTTGTAGATTCCAAGGTACATGCTTTCGTAAGCTAATAAATAAAATGTTGGGCCTCTATCCCGAACTTGAAAATTCGAATCTTTTTGGGGCACCACTTTAGAAAGAAGAAACCGCTTACAGAAGATGCCAGGGGGGCTCTCTTGTAAGCGGCTTATGAGCGACTTATCCCAGCAGTTTACTGACCGCAGCCGCCCTAACTCTAGGGTGACAGTCCGTTCTCGCAATGTGCTCCAAGTCTGACTTGCTTCTATCCACACTGAGCTGGTTGATCGCAGCGATTCTGACTTCGTGGTGCTTGTCCGTTCTTGCAATATGCTCCAGTTCGAACGTACTTTTTGACTGTTCAGCACGGTTCTTTTCTTTATTTCTTTGACGGAGTGCATTAAACTGGGCCTGTACTACATCAAAGTTACCGTAACCTTCTGAGCTCATTATATACCTCCTCTCTAATGCAATATGGTAAGATACGACATATCAATTGTCAATTGACACACCCGTCCATGATGTGATAACCTTCAATCATGCAGTTTCAGATTACAATAAAACAGAACCGTCGAAGAAGCCTGAATGTTGAGGCTGCTTTTGAGCGTTTGTAATTTCCTAAATACATTCGAACTTTCTAAAGCGGCCTGAAGGTCGCTATTTTGTTATTACCTTAACCAAAGGAGTAAAAAATGTATGACAAATTGATAGTTCTTTCGAAGAAAATGAAGAGCGAAAAAGCATTGCTCGGCGGACAATTGGAGGTAGCATCCTTGTGGAAAGCGCTGCAAGAAGAGCGAGCGGAGTTCATTATACAGGATGGGGAGATAATCGCCTTTGGAGCGCTTTGGCCCCGCGAGCATTCCATAGAACTAGGCTCTATGTGGGTAGCCGCGGGACATAGAGGCCATGGGTTCGGATCTATAGTCTTCAGCCATCTTATCGCTCGATCTTCAATAAACATCCGACTATTTCTCATAACTTATTCGCCGCTTGTAACGCATCTTGCCCTCAAGAACGGCATGCGGGAAGCGGATAGAGAAAATTGGATGCGGGCAATCCCATGGTCGGCAAGCTGTGAACCATGCGATCGTCTGCCCGAGGCGGATAAGCCGCTCTGCCCATTCAGGGCCATAGAAAGAGAATGCCGTTTGTTCTTTAAGGTTTAGAAATTAGGAAATGGTACGTCAGCCACAATTGGCGTACCATATTCTTTTTATTAATATTAAAAATATATATGAAATATCTAAAAACAAGCATACCTGTTCAACAGCTTGCGAACGGAGAAATACTCACAATTCAGACTCATACATTCATGGGTAATAAGCCGGGACCGACAATATACCTGCAAGGTAATCTCCATGGACCGGAAGTCTTTGGGACCGCACTACTCCTCGAACTTATTCAGGTAATAAAGAAGAATGAACATATTAAAGGAAAGATAATTATCGTACCTTGCGCAAATCCGATGGGCGTCAATCAAGTCTCGTATAACGGCATAATTGGAAGATGGAATCAACAAAGCGGCAATAATTGGAACAGAATATTCCCGACATCGCCGCTTAAGGATCATCACGAAGAATTATTATTCAACAAAAAAATTCAGACCGACAAGAATCTCTCAATCGAATCGCGACTGGCTGCGATCTTGCGTTCTCTGTCTGCGAGAGCAGATTACGTCCTGGACATTCATACGACAGGAAGCCAGAACGCAGAGCATATCTTCACCTATTCATGGATGCATGAGACTTTCTCTTCTCTTAACGTGCCTATCCACCTCGAACTCGACCCCAAAAATACTGTAGGTGCTTTTGATGAATCTCATGTATTACCTTTCCTAGAATCATTGTCGCGGGATAAGATTCCTAATGTTGCCACATGGGAGGCATATCACCATGGTCATATTGATAGTTTGATACTTAATCAAAGATTGTCCCAGATTCTCGGCTGGCTGGATATTATCTGGGGCAAAAAAATGCTTCACAAGCCAAGACCTATGATATATTCAAAAAGCACGCACTTATATGCACCGGCTGCCGGCTACTATTCATGGATCAAAAAAGTCGGGGATCACATAAAAGTCGGAGATATATATGCAATCATCTATCAGCCACTGGAAGGAAAAAGCCTCTTCATAAAAGCAAAATTTTCCTTTACCCTCTTAGCGATCTATGGAATCACCGCGACAGCCGATGGAGAGCAGATAGGGTGGGTAGCTTACTGAGTTGACATGATTCAGTTCATTGGTAGGTTTCTCTTCCAAACAAACTTATTTGACTTCAATTCCATGTCAAATTGAGACCAATCCACGGTTCTAAACCCGTCCAATAGGCGGAGCAAATGAAAAAGCGCACACTCGTGCGCCTTTTTCATTTGTGACAGGAAGCGACATGCCTGCGAACGTCGCGGGCAGGGGTGCGTGAGAGAACACCGATTCAGGATTGGATTCGAGAATGGAAAACATAACTGAAAGGAGATAGCGTTTTCTGACCCCTCAAGAAGACCTTCTTCTGGCGACCTTCTTTATTTCCCTGAATTTGTGTATTATTGCTTTCAGATAAGGAGGCTCTCTGAAATGCAATCTAAATTCTCACGCTTTTGGCAAGCCGTGCGGTTCTGCCTGGGCGGAGCTGTCGGAGTCATTGCCTATTACATAACACTTTATTGCCTGACCGAGTACCTCAAGGTTTGGTATATCGTTTCGGCAGTCATAGCGTTCGTGGTCAATTACGGCCTAAATTTCATGATCCAGAAGTTCTGGACATTCAACGATAAGGACATTGCAACCTTTCGTAAGCAGATGGCTCTGTACTTTACAATGGCTATCTGTTTACTTATCGGAAACACTACCTTCTTGTACCTTATGGTTGAATTTCTTCACCTCTGGTACATGCTTGCACAGGTAATGCTCACGGTGGTTTTTACCACTCTGAGTTTCATCGTTTCAAGAAGGATATTCAAAACAAAGAAGTAAACAACTATGAATGATAGACGGGTAAATCCGAAATTGCTAACCAAGGAATTTGTTCATACCAGCCGCCCGTTTATGGAAATTGCGTTTGGTAGCAAGCGTATAACGATCCTTGCTGGCATGTACGCGATAAAGATCGGGCGCATCCGCTTCCTCCGGCTGGCTTCACGGGCGCTGGTCCTACCCTTCTCGGAACGGTTGCGGCGACGCTATCTCAACAAGTACGGCGAGTCATGGTGGAAAGCCATCATGAGCGACTTATTTGCCGGTATGATTTGCAACCGCAGAGAGTACGAGTACTATCGGAGTTCGTCTGACGGGCGGGTTATGCCGACGATCAAGAAATTGTTCGGCGGCCATATCGTTATTCAAGTCCGTGGGACCGCGGCTCCAACTTCGGCTATTGCACAGGTCTATCCAGGATATCCAAGCAAGGAGTTCCTGGAGATTGACCTCGGCGGCAACGGTCAGTTCTGCCTCGATCATGATGGACGGGTAAGAATCGACGACTACGGAGATCCATCAACGCTTACCTTTTTAAGACGAGTACCCTGAATAGGCAATTTTGCAGCAACCCTCCGTTCGCGGAGGGTTTCACTTTACCAACCATCCGAGGTTCTGAACTCATCCAATATCGTGAGCCTCAGTAACAAAACCTCACAATTTGTGGGGTTTTGTCTTGCTCGTCATAGACCAGAAAAGAAATTATCAAAATCATGGTAGGCGATTCATTTATACAAATTAAGTTAAGATAATCAATTAACAAAATAAATGGTTCTGCTATAATTTTAAAAATGAAAGCATTAATAAATGGATATAATAAAAAATATGAACCAAAATATTAAAAATGTTTTAGGGGCCGCTCTCGTTGTCGGAATTTTAGTACTTGGCTATTCCGCTTTTTCATATGTTAATTATTACGGGAAATCCATACAACCTTCTTCATTCCGAAGTTTTTCAGCAGTAGGTGAAGGCAAAATTATTGCCATTCCCGATGTTGCAGTCTTCACTTTTAGCGTGCTCACAGAAGGAGATAAAGATGTTGCCGGCCTACAAACCAAAAATACAGATAAAGTAAACAAGGCAATCGAATTTGTAAAATCCAGTGGAGTCAACGCTAAGGATATCAAGACTCAGGGGTATAATCTTTCTCCGCGTTACCAGTATTCAAAGTGCAACGAGGTCTTGCCGATGAATTTGCCTTCCGGGACGGAACCTTCCGCCGGTTTTGCTTACGCGGGCGTTTCCAAGATCTGCCCGCCTGCTGAAATAGTCGGATACACTATCACGCAGACGATACAGGTGAAAGCCCGCGATTTTACGAAAGTCGGCGATATTTTAAGCGGGGTCGTTTCGCGGGGCGTCAATAACGTCTCACAGCTGTCATTCCAGATTGATGATCCAAGCGCTGTCCAAGAACAGGCGCGCGAACAGGCTATCCAAAAAGCAAAAGCTAGAGCGGAAAAAGTCGCCGACGCTGCCGGATTTAAATTAGGAAGACTATTGTCCGTTGATGAAGGTTACGCACCGTATCATGTATACAATTCCAAGTTTGATTCCAGTGCCGCCGGAGTCGCCTTACCGGAAAATTCGAGAACCCAGGCGCTTACGGTAGAACCAGGAAGCCAGGAAGTCACCGTTGATGTTACGCTCCGTTATGAGATTGAATAGCAATTGGCGCAATCTCTTAATCGTTACTATATGGGTCGCCGCGGACCGGACCTAACATTTTTTCTCCCCGTCACAGCTCGACTGTGGCGGGGATTTAAATTGAAAATTGATTTCCTCCAACCTGCTATAATATTCGCATGCCTTTCGGTTCCAGCTATTTCCTGATTTTCGAAACACTCGGGTTTGTCGCCTTCATCCTGATTATGGCCCGGGAGATCTATCAGCGCAATTTTATCCGTATTTTCGAGCTTGTGAGCTGTGCGGTTTTCGGGATGATCTTGGAGATAGGCAATACCTATCTGGCTCATACCTACTCATACGGCGCCGATTTCCTGGTCAATTTGGCCCGGGTGCCGGTTGCCATCGGTCTGGGTTGGGCGGTTATTGTCTATTGCGTCATGCTCCTTAGCGATCAGTACCGCGTACCCTGGGCCCTGCGGCCGTTCATGGACGCCTTGACGGCCGTCATTCTCGATCTGGCCATAGACCCGATCGCTATCAGGCTCGGTCTCTGGCGCTGGACAATTCCCCTTGACCAGGAGTGGTACGGCGTACCTTTCGAAAATCTGGTTGGCTGGATCCTGGTAGTCCTTTCATTCTCGTTTTTGATGCGTTTTTTGCGAACCTTGAATTACAAGAGATTGTACACCAGGATCCTCATGGTCCTCTCGCCTTTTTTGGCCTATTTCGGACTGATGTTGGGTCTGGCCCTCTTTAGCCTGATCGCCATTTTGCCCTATCAAATCAACAACTGGACTATCCTGCTTCAATTTCAATACAGTCCGGATTTGGCTATCCTTTCTGATCCGCAAATAGTATTCTGGAAGACGATCCTTTTCGTGATCATCATGATCGAACTCGTGCATATCGTCGTCTGGTCGATCGTCAAATATCGAAGAAGATTCCTCAGGCATTTCGACCTTCTTTCCTTTTTGGCTTTGGCTGGAATTCATCTATTCTTCGCCATGGCCCTCTTTTCTTCCGGCTTATACCGCCAAATGCCTTTTCTGGTTCTTATCTCATTGGGAGCATTATCAATCCATATCATTCTTCACTTACTGCCTTATCTTATCAACCCAAAAACGCTTTATTTTTTCCGCTCCATCAGAAATATCACCGAACGGGAGGAGGAAAAAGTGTACGAACTTATCGAAGATAAATTCCGATGAAAAGAGGCTTTTCATTCACCAGGCCTAGCAATCTGGTATAATCAGATTATGAAAACAAAAACCAAAAAATACGTCGACGGATTCGTCATACCGATAAAAAAGAAGGACATTGCGGCTTATCGCAAGATGGCAGAGTGGGGCGCGAAAACCTGGAAGAAATACGGCGCTTTGGAATATTTCGAGTGTGTTGGAGATGATTTGGATGTCCAAAAAGGCGCGGGGCAAGGCTTCGTCAAACTTGCAAAACTCAAGCCGGATGAAACAGTGGTTTTCTCGTGGATCGTATACAAATCTAAGGCCCACCGCGATCAGGTTAATAAGAAAGTGATGAGCGATCCCAGCATGAATAGTTTCGATACGTCCACGATGCCGTTCGATATGAAGCGTTTCGCCACCGGCGGGTTCAAGGTCATCGTAGAAGCTTAAAGTTAACGCTTGGATAAGGCCTCGTTTTACCCTGTTACCACTGGGTTATAATAGCCAGAAATTACTTGACAAAAGACCTCTATCATGCTATACTTACACCAGTATAGTTATTTGACATGTTTATAGCCTTTTGACCGCAGATTTGAGGGCTTTCCTGAGCTCTTAAATATGCGGCCAAAACGACCGCAGAAAACAATACTTAAACAAAACTGTGAAAAACATCTTCGTCGCACTCTTTGTCGCAGTCGCCAGCTTCAACGTCTCCGCCGCCGACAACGGTACCTGGACCCTGACCCAACCGATTACGGTTCAAAATCTCGAACCCTTGGAACAGGCCTTATTGGCCGACTACAAGGTCACCGTGACCTTGAAGAGGGGTGAAGTCACCCTTCCGGTCAAAATCGGGCCGGTCGAATACACTGTGACACTCTCTGGCACAGAAATGACCCAGATCGGGTTGCGAATCGGCGACACCGAGTTCTTCACCTATATTAACTCGCCAGACGAGTTGCAAAGGGTGAAGATCTGGAGCGTGTCGAACCCGAAAAGTCTGAAATACGAATTGTCGGCCGCTGGTGCCAATTACAGTGGTTGCGAAATCGCTCCCGAAAAGGGGGATGAACTCTCGCTAGATCGGGCCGCTGAAAAGTGGATCCGATTCCAAGGGCTTTTCAAAGGGTTACGCGAGACCTTCAAGGTTGAGGTCAAGTGACGGCAACCGCACCTGTCGAGAGGACCCTGTCCTCCCGACAGGTTTCTCTTTTTATATGACCAAATAATTTAAGTTTTGCGTGCCTTATGTAGTCTTATGATCTGGCATAAGGTAATATTAGTATATGACCAGAAAAATTTCAGATGGAGTGGCCCACAAAATACCGGCAGATTTAAGAAAAGCCCTTCTTTCCGATCGGATCGCCCTGGCCAAATGGGAAGACATTACTCCCCTAGCTCGCAATGAATGGATCTGCTGGACTATCTCGGTTAAGAGGCCCGAGACGAGAAAAGAACACGTAGAGCGAGTACTTAGCGAACTCAAAGAAGGAATGAGGCGACCTTGCTGCTGGATTGGCTGCACTCACCGCACTGATAAGGCGGTAAGTTCTTCCCAGAAGTTTATACTTGGGAAACGATCGAAAAAATAAAATGGGGTTTCTTTTGCCACCTCTTTTATAGTAAACTCTTGCTATGGCCAAAAGAAAACTGGAAACAGTCACTCTTCTCGGGATCGATTGCGTCAATATCGAACGGCTGATTCTGGCCGCCAGCATCTGTCAAAAAGATTTTGAATTTGCCCAAGTTAAACTTCTGACCTCTTTAGAGAGTAACGACTCTAGAATTGTTAAGATCGAGCCGATCAGGTCTATTGAAGCTTACTCGGAATTTATGATTACCAAACTGAATGAATATGTTGAGACGCCGCATGTTCTAATTATCCAGCATGACGGCTTCATCCTTAATCCGGAAGCTTGGACCGATGACTTTCTAAAATATGACTATATCGGGGCACCTTGGTTAGTGAGCGAGTGGTCTTCAAAGCAATTCGGAGTGCCCAGGGACTTTATAGGAAAACATTTGGTCGGTAACGGTGGCTTTTCGCTTCGCAGCAAGAAGTTAACTAGTCTTTGCGCCAAACTTGCCAGTAGCAATGCTTTCAAGGTGTACCATCCTGAGGATGTGGCTTTGGGCGTTCATTATCAGAAACTCTTGGAAGACAATGGTATTGAATTTGCTCCCCTTTCAGTGGCCAAGCAATTCAGCTTCGAAAGCGATGACACGAACAACGTCAAATGGGACGGCCAATTCGGCTTTCATGGCCTTTTCTGGACCGATATCTCGAAATGGTTGGAGGCTCATCCAGAATATAATGGGAAGATAGTAAATAATTTGGATAGAGTATTGACAAACAGCAACTAGTATGCTAGCTTACTATTGGGTATAAAAGAACACGAAAGGATACCAAATATGGCACGTGCGATTCTAGATATTAATCGGACACAGCCGTTCGACCCTCAAGTATTTGTCCGGAGAGAGTGGGCCATTTGGAGAGGCCCGCTTGCTGGCGATGGCTTGGTCGGAACTCCAGAAGAGGATCTCAGGGCTATCACTCTGGGTCGTATCGACTGGAACAAAGTCCGCTTTGTCAACGGACTGAAAGGTGACGAGGTATCGATCTTGGGTGAAACCAAGATTCAGCGGATACGAAAAGCACATCGTGTCGTCATCGACGCACTAGTTGGTGCGGAGCTCTATAGAGATTACGAACGGCTCCCAAAACGTTCTACCCTCGAATGGCTGAGGAAAAATCGGGGAGTAGATAACCTGGTCGTTGCCGGAACGACACTCCGTTGCCCAGCTGGGGGGCGGTATGTACTCTACTTCAGCCACAACGGTTCCGTTTGGGACTGGGGTGGGTGTTGGCTAGGTTGCAGGCACGGGGCCGATAGTTGGACGCCGGTCATCGATTAGTGATGCGGCTTGGGCCGTTCAGAAAGGTTGCTCTGAGCGGCCTTTTTGTATGCTTGCACATGCCCAGCTTCTGTCGAACAGAATATTCTTCAGAGACTCGCGAATTTGTTGTTTGCTTTACTTACTAAAGTCCAATTTGTTATAATTGACCGCATTGAAGATTGATTACAAATTTATATTCATAATTATAAAATATATGAAAACAATGACCTGCGCCCAAATGGGTGGACTGTGTGATGCCGAGATTACAGCGAGCACGCCGGACGAGATGATGGAGAAAGGTATGAAGCACCTCGAGGAAAAGCATCCGGAGATGGCCGCTGATGTTAAGGCCATGCCAGAAGATGATCCGAAGATGGTGGCCTGGAATGAGAAGTTTATGAAAGACTGGGAAGCTGCGAAATAGTAGAAAAAGAGAAAACCGCTTTGCGCCAGCTGACAAACAATTAGAAGCTGGCTAGGGTGGTTTTCTTTTGGTTAAATTATAAAATGTTGACTATCCAGCCGGCATTATTCTCGTCGGTCGTCAGCTCTGAAAGAAGCGAGCCCGATCGGCAATCTCATCAACAATTGACGCAAAGTCCGGGGTAGGTGACCGGCTGGCTTTCATGGGCTCGACAAGATCCGGAAATGCAATAATAAACCGAGCTGTCAATATCGAATGAGCTGGCCCAAGAAGCCTTTGGAAAGCGGCATGTCGAAAGGTTGCCGCCAGCCGGGCAAAAGCGGATGCTGATCTGATAAACCTTCTCGCCGGAGATAGTCCAGTTATCCCAATCGTAAAAGCTCCCCGGCCAGGGACCTTTGGGCCAATCACTGCCGCTATAGCCGGCAATGTATTGGCTGAGTCCCGTTGGAGCGACATCGCGGGCGGCGTCCGCCGGGTATTGACCGCCGTTGGAGTCTTTGTAAAGTTCGAGGGCGGTAGCGATATTCCGAAATTCCAATTTGGCCCGGCCGTAGTAGGCTGAATCTTTCGCCGAGTTTAATGAAGTGAGTACGATAGCACCCAAGACGGAGATAATGGAAATCGTGACCAAAAGTTCGACTAGAGTAAATCCGCGGGCTCTCATGCTTCAATTGTAGCAAAGTTTCTAATTTCTATATATAATGCTTGCATGCTTTATACCCATTCATACCGAGGGATCGTCTGGCTCGACCTGGAGTCCCCTTCTGACGAGGATATTACCGGTTTATTGAAGCGCTACGAGCTGCACCCGCTGGTGGGCGAGGAGCTTAAGCACGATACCAAACAAGCCAAAATTCAGTCTTTCGGTGATTATCTTCTGGTTGTCCTGACACTGCCTGTGCGAAAGAAGGGCCGTAACGGAAACGGTTATGAGATTGTCGACCAGGAGATCGACTTCGTTATCGGTAAGAATTTTCTAATTACCTGCCGCAACGACACGATCGAGCAGCTCGAGTATTTCGGCAAAGTTTTCGATGCTAACTCCATTTTGAACAAAGACGAGAAGATTGAGCACGCCGGTTATCTCTTCTACTACATGGTCAAAAGAATTTACGCCGGGATGGTTGAGGACTTAGAAAACATTCGTGATTCCCTCCTTTCGGCCGAGAACCGGATCTTCGGCGGCGATGAGCGCAAAATGGTCGAGGTTTTCTCCAATCTCTCCCGGGAGATCATTGATATCCAGCAGACGGTTCGGATGCATCGCGATGTCTGGGAAGAAATGGTGGCCCAGGCCGACAAGGATTTCTTCGGCAAGGATTTCGCCTCCTATGTTCGGGATATCAAGAGCGAATTCAGTCTGATTCGCGAGCTTATCGGCAATGCCCGCGAGCTTCTGGCAGATCTTCGGGAAACCAATGATTCTCTTCTTTCGACCAAACAGAACGAGACGATCAAAGTTTTCACTTTGCTAGCTTTTACAACTTTTCCTCTCACTTTGGTGGCGGCCATTTTTACTATTCCGGCCGAGAATGTACCTTTCATCCACAATCCGACCGGC
>JBAYFW010000022.1:0-13483 GCA_041667005.1 Minisyncoccota bacterium
AATATCCGATCGTCCGCACATACCGCAGGTCTCATTGACGACTAGGGTCATCTTTAAACTTGTGGCTGTTGCTAAAACAGTCCGCCTATCTACCGCTACACCAATGTTCTCCATAGCACTCTATCGCGATTGTTATTTCGCGACCTCCGTGAAAATTATAGCACGTATAAATTTTCCTACCACTTCTTAACTTCCAAAGCTTTCTCGGCGGCTTTCTGTTCAGCCTCCTGCTTGGAAGGACCGGAGCCGGTGGCCACTTGGACATCGCCGAGGAAGACGGCCAAAGTAAATTGCTTGTCATGATCGGGACCGACTTCTTTCAAGGTTTTATAAGCCGGCGTAATACCTACTTTCTCCTGAGCCCGCTCTTGGAAACGGCTTTTGGCATCGAGCCAGGAACGGTTAGCCACAATGTCTTCAATGTCGATAACATTCAAAATGTGATCGGCGATAAAGTTGGCGGCGATGTTATAGCCCTGGTCGAGATAGATCGCCCCGATAACCGCTTCGACGGCATTGGCCAAGATGATCGAACGAGCCCGGCCGGTATCCTTGGCTTCGCCTTTGGAAAGAAGGATGTAGTCGTTCAATTCCAGATGCTCGGCGGCTTTGGTTAAGCTCACGGTATTCACGATAGCCGAACGATAAGCCGTCAAAGCTCCTTCAGCTTTGCCGGGATATTTACGAAAAAGAAAGCTGGTTACGACCAATTCAAGAACGGCGTCGCCCAGGAATTCCAGACGCTCATTGTGTTCCGACCGCTCGCCCCGGTTTTCATTCAAATAAGAGCGGTGGGTACAGGCAGTTTCCAGGAGGTTGAGATCGTTGAATTTTATCTTAAGTTTGTCGGATAGAGATTGGATAGTGGAAGTCATGGGAGTAAATTAAAAATCAAATATCAAAGATTAAAAATTTCGTCGCATCCTTATATCTTGGTCTTCATTTTTGATTTTTGATATTTAATTTTTTATTTTTTCTGGCTAAGGATTGTCACCGACTTAGTGACCATCGGCAAAATATCATTATAAAAATTGAGCTCCAAGATATCGGCCAACTTGAACCATTTGGCGTCATCCAGGCCAGGTTTCTTAGCCAAGGTCAGGTCGCCAAAATCTGCTTCCGCCAAATAATAATGAACTTGCTTCCTGATCTTGCCAATTTCCGGGTCATTGGCTATGTATTCGTTGGTACCAAGATCGTCGACAATTTTCACCCCAAGGCCGATCTCTTCCTTAACCTTAGCAATCGTACCGTCTTTAGGATTCACTCCCTCAGGAATCTTGCCTTTGGAAAGGGTCCAGTGACCGAAGACATCGTGAACG
The DNA here is from genome assembly GCA_041667005.1 of Minisyncoccota bacterium. GTDB lineage: Bacteria > Patescibacteriota > Minisyncoccia > Phycocordibacterales > PALSA-1337 > C7867-002. The sequence goes on from JBAYFW010000022.1 coordinate 1,323, forward strand.
AAGGCCATATAAATTTCATCTTCGTGTCTAGCAAAAACGACCGCCCCGCCCAAATGCTGAATAGGCATCATCTCATAAGGCACTTCAGTGATCTTATGCTTCTTCCCCGGAGTCGATTCTTTGCCCGGCTCGCCCAATTCTTTGTAGACGGCCCCGAGAACGCCGTTCACGAATCTTCCGGAAGTGTCACCACCAAAGGTTTTGGCCAATTCGATAGCTTCATTGATAGCCACTTTGGCTGGCACTTCCTCACGATCGGCGAAGAGCAGCTCATAAAGACCCAGGCGAAGAACATTGCGATCAACCGGCGAGATCTTGTCGAGCGGCCAGTCGGGCGCAGCTTTCTCGATGATCTGATTCAAATCTTCTTTCTTAGCCAAAATCCCCTTCATCAATTCTTCGATGAAAGAGATATCGGAAACTCCCGGAGCGAATTCTTTGGCATTCCGGGCAACAATAGCCGAAGCTTCCTCGTCGCGCCGGCCCCGACAATCCCACTCGAAGAGGGACTGGAGGACGACTGATCTCGATAGGTGTCGGTTGGCCATTTGTTTAAAGAACTTTTTCCGCTTGGTTTATATTTTCAATTAAGCTTTCCCGCCTCTCCCGTTCTTACTTATCTCGTTTCTACCTAATCCAACTTCTTCAAGAAATTTCGACATTAAGACTTGGTCATTTCTTAGAAATTAGGTTAATTAGAAATTAGATAATTACTTCTTCTCCGTCGCTATCTTCTTAGCCTTCTTGGCTACCTTAGCGGCCAAATCAATGACTTTGCGGCCATTATAAGATCCGCAATTCATGCAAATCCGATGGCTTTGGTGCAAAGCCTGGCAAGTCTGACATTTCGAAAAGCGGACAGTAAAAAGTCCGTGATGGGAGCGTCGGTTGCCGGTGTGACTGCGGGTAGACCGCATTCGATTGACCATGGCACTAATATTACATATTCCAGAGATTTGTGCAAGCGCGTTGCAAACCATACTTGATAAGTTGCAAAAAATCTGTTACATTCCTATCTGTTACATTCCAATATGCGCCCATAGCTCAGTCTGGTAGAGCACTCGCCTCTTAAGCGATTGGTCGTTGGTTCGAATCCAACTGGGCGCACTACTTCGCTCCCCGGCTAATCGCCGGGGAGCTTCGTAGCCTGCACTGCGAAGCTCGCGATCAGCGAGCGTAGAAGTGTGCAGGCACAAACATATACTTTGCAATTTGGCGATATCACTGTAAACTTTGAGTATTCCCTGCCGGGGTGGCGAAATTGGTAGACGCGCGTGCCTTAGGAGCACGTCAGGTAACTGATGGAGGTTCGAGTCCTCTCCCCGGCACACGAAAAATCTGCGCATGCAGATTTTGAGTGGGTCGGGGAAGCGAGCCAACTGCTTGGCTCGCGTGAGGACTCGAAAGCCGGAGCATGCCTCGCCGAGCACGGCGAGGCAGCGAGGCGGGGTCGCGGGTCTCGAGCGACAGCGAGAGAACCCGTGACCGAGTCCTCTCCCCGGCACAAAAAACGAGTGCAACGATTTTTTGGGCCGGGAGCTGGTTGACTTTAGATACATAATCCTGATAGTATGGTTGCACCATCGCCGTAAGGCGTCAACAGACCTCGTAAGAGGTCTGTAAACCTGCAGAGACCGCGTGTGATTTACATTAAAGATTTTGATAGTTGGAATGAGATGCAAAAACATCTTAATTCCGATAACCGGAAAATAAATATCAGAGCCGGAGAAATCCGGTGGGTTGCTTTTGGTGTGAACGTAGGAAGCGAGATTGATGGAAAGGGAAAATCGTTTACTCGCCCGGCTCTGATTGTTCATGTTATAGGATCAAACTTAGCGCTCGTCACTCCTCTTTCAAGCAAAGTGAAAAAATTAGCCGGCTACATGCCTTTTGAATTTCAAGGAAAGACAATTTCCTTGTGCATTCACCAATCTCGGACAATCTCTCAAAAGAGAATCCTCTCTCGCAAAGGCAGAATCTCCGAAAAGAAACTGACTGAGATCAAAAATCAGCTTAGGATGTTTTTTGCTTTATAACGATTTAAAACAAGTTCTACACTAAGAACTTAGCCGGGCTGTTCAAGAAACCTATATATAAAGCCCTCTTTTCCCCCTCCCCCACCCCATTTCTTTTAAGCCCTTTTAGGCCTTGACTTCTTGTCAATTATGGTATACAATTATAGACGGCAAAAGATTTAGGGAGTTAGCGAGTGCGAGCACCCTGACAATTGATAAACGGAAAACAAAAAGCCCCGTCGATAATATCAAAGGGCCGCAACAATGGAGAAACGGTTATGCTTACACTAAATTCAGCAACGAATGTGTTCTCAGCGTCAAACATCACGTCCCGCTGTCGGGTGACTATTGAAGACGCCTCCCCCACAATCGGACCTCTTCTATATGACGACTTCATGCCAGATGGAGAGTTCGCGATTGCGAATATTCCCACGGCGCTTCCTGACGGCCGATACAGGATCAGATTCGAACAAGGGACGCCGAGAGCGGAAGAAACGGCGGAGTTTATCGTACGAGGACGAGTGATCAGACTGGCCCCCCCGACTCCTCCGCCTACGCCCCAGTCCTTCTGGATCGCGCATCGCCTGAACATCATCCGGGCAGGAGTAATCCTGGCCGTGATCGGGATCGGACTGTGGGCCTACTTCCACTTCCGGAAGCCCGCGGGCACGGGTGCCTCGCCTGGAGCGACTAGCGGACCTTCCGGCATGACGCCGGACGAGCTGCACGGCCTCGCCGAAAGGTTTCGGCGCGTGGACGCGATGCTAGCGACGGCCAGCAATGAAACCGTCAAGGCTTCCGCTCGCGCCGAGGCGGCCGAGCGAAAGGTCGACGAGGTCGCGAAAGCGGCCAAAGACTCGGTCAGTGCCCTGCAACGGGCGCTTGACGAGGCAAAGGCCGCCGCGACCAACTCCTCCCCCACCACCATCACGCAAGTGGTGGAGAAGGTGGTGATGGCACCAGCGGCACCGGCCCAGCAATTTCCGCCGGAAGCTATGGAGCTTCTGCGACAAATTGCAGCCACCAGCCAGGCGACACCAACAGCACCGAGTGGTGCACAGCCGGCCGGGCAGCCCCAGACGAACATGGCGATTGCGATCGCCGTGTCCTCACAGCCGGGACAACAACCGGTTCCGGCGCCGCAGACCGCGCCCGCTCTTCAAGGACAACCGTCGATCACCGTGAATGTTGGGGGTGCCACAAACATCCTCAATAATTCAGTGGTCGTCCCCATCCAAGTCAACTCCGGGCGATCGGGGTACGACACGGATGACGCCCACACCTCCGCCGAGGCATCAGCCGAGGCGGCAACACGGGCAGGAGTGTACGGCGAAGACGCCGCGGCTCGCGCCCAGCTGGCCTGCGAAAAGATCGACCGCTACGGAAACGCGGTCGGTACCCAGTATGGTGGATTCACCATGCCGGGAGTCGCCCAGCTCCATCCGGAGCTCGAGTACTCCTATCGGCGAAGTGCCGCGGACCATCGCCGGGCCAATCAGGTCCGGCGCTGGGTCCCGGCTCCCCCGCCGCAGGCTGTGATTATCGTTACCAACGGGTATAGTTATCAGTACACAAACTCCCAGTATCGGCTCCGCCGGTCTGGGTCGCCACTCTGATAAGTGGCGCGCACATTGCAACAAACCCCCCTACGAATCAGCGATGATTTGTGGGGGTTTGCTTTTATACACAACAAAAGTAGAAAAGATCGAATTTCTCCAACCACCTCTTCCACTCAAAAGCGAAGCCGCCGGAAAACCGACGGCTTGTGAAAGTGGCTATTTGCCCAGCAAAAACCTAAAGACGTCAGGGACGCCGTAATTGTCAAGAAGATGATCGAGAAAACTCAGGTCATCACCTAGTGTAACTACAGGCAATCCCTTCCCTATCCCGATGGCCGCCATGAGTTCGGAACAGAGGCAGAAGCGTCCGGTCGTGTCAGCGAACTTGCCGCCTTTTCGTAGATAATCCTCGACCGGCTCTGATGGGCAATGATACCGAACCGGCTGGTCGGGCTTATCTTGGTAAGGGGTAAGCAGAACCCCGTACAGGCACTGCCTCGCCTGACACTCGCCAATTGGCTGATGTGCTGCCGTCCCTTCAAGCTGCAAAACCTTGAAAGGAAAGCCCGTTGGCGAATGAAGCATGTCAGTTTTCACCCCGGCCTTGCCCGCTCTTACAGCCTCAACGATTCTCTTTCGAAGGCTGGGATCAAAACCGCTTTCCCTCGAAAGGGCGAAGATGCTTCCGACCTGGATACCCGAGGCGCCGACCGATAAGGCCCAGCGGAGCATTTCCGGACTGGCGCAACCGCCTCCGATCCAGAAAGGAATACCCAGGCGAACCATTGCCAGGTAGTCCACCTTATCTTCCTCGTCGTCATAGAGAGGAAGAGGGTTACCTTGAGCATCCTTCTTCAAGCGACGAGGCGGAGCATTGTGTCCGCCAGCTACCCAGGTTTCGATAATGAAACCCTGAATACTTCCGGCCGGCAATCTCTTTATAAGAACTTTGGCCAACACGTTGGAAGAGATTATGGGAAGAAACCCGGGTCGCTTGAGTGGAGGCAGAATGCCTCCAAAAAAGCTTTTCGGATCAAAAACCATAGTGTATTTCTCTTTCGACCCGGCTAGCGAAATCCTGTAGGACAACGGCCGACCAGCTACGATATCAGATAGGAGATCCGGAATCTGAATGGGAATGCCAGCTCCCATCGTCACATAATCCACTCCTGCCAGGATTGCTCCTAGCAACGAGTACATTATGGGCATTTCAATCTTAGTGAGCAGATTGAAGCTGACCGGGACAACCGGCCCTTGACCATGACCGTTCTTGGCCAGCCAGACGAAGGCGTAGCTTGAACAGATCGTTAAGGCAATGAGAAGATCTGACGGTTCTACAGTGAAGAATGGTACCGCCCGCGGTTTTCTGCCGCGAGGGTCTTTTTCATCAATGTAGAAATTCTTCAGGACCTCTTTTGCAACTTTCTGAAAAGGGAAAGCTGCCAAAGCCTTCCTATAATGTCCGCCCGGATCACCTCGACCCAGAGCATCAGCCATTATGAGATAAGGAGCGACTCCCGACAAAGTGCCGAGACCGCCCTGGAGAGAAACTTCTCTCGCCAGGGACCACAGGGAGACGCCAGCTCCCATGCCGCCCTGAATGATTTGGACTTGCGGAGACACTGGGTCTGCCATATGTTTTTCCTTTTGTTAAGTTTTATTCCAAAGAACCGTCCCATTACATCATAGCAGATTTGATGCAAGCCAAACCTAATCTTTACTCTTCAAATATTTCTTGCCTTTAAGTTTATCCGGCAAATAACTACTTTCGTTGGGGACTTGCCCCGAGCTTGTCGAGGGGTATTTCTCATAACCCTTGCCATACCCCAATTCTTTCATGAGCTTGGTGGGAGCATTTCTTATTTTTAATGGAATAGGCAAGTTCCCGGTCTTGCGAACATCTTCCAAGGCTTGAAAATAAGCATCGTAGGACCGGCGGTCTTTGGCCGCTTGGGCCAGGTAGGCAACGCCGTGAGCCAAGTTGATCTGGGCTTCGGGCAGACCGATAATCTCGACTGCTCGGAAGACTTCATTGGCCACGACGAGAGCGGTGGGTTGAGCTAGGCCGATGTCTTCGGAAGCGAAGATGACCATCCGCCGGGCAATGAACTTGGGATCTTCCCCACCGGCGATCATCCGCGCCAGGTAGTAGAGAGCGGCGTCGGGATCGCTAGCCCGCATGCTCTTGATGAAAGCCGAGATGGTATCGTAATGCTCCTCGCCTTTCTTATCGAAGCGGATGAAAGCATGCTCGAAAGTGCTTTTGAGATTCTCGAGAGTGATAGTACCGTAAAGCCTTTGGCAGTTCTCGAGAGCGGTAATGGCAATCCGGGCGTCGCCATTGGCTAGAGCCACCAGCCAATCGGCAGCCGCTTTAGGCACTTTGATTTTGGTCCTCTTGATAATCTGACGGAGCTCATCCTCGCTCAAACTTTTCAGAACAAAAACCCGGCAGCGGGAGAGGAGAGCGGGAATAACTTCAAAGCTGGGATTTTCGGTCGTCGCTCCGATCAATGTCAGTTTCCCACTTTCAACGAAAGGTAGAAGGAAATCTTGCTGGGCTTTGTTGAAGCGATGAATCTCGTCTAAGAAAAGAAGTCTCGGCCTGTTTTCCAGAAGCGTATCAGGGTCCTCCACTATTTTTCTTATATCATCCTTCCCGGCCGAGACCGCTGACAATTCGTATATCCGGGCATTCAAAGCTTGAGCATAAATCCTGGCCAAGGTCGTCTTTCCCGTCCCCGGTGGTCCCCAGAGGATGAAGGAGAAAAGGTGTTTTTCTTCGATAGCTTTACGCAAAGGTCCCGCCCCCAGCTTGTCTTTCGGATTAGCAGAACGAACCAGATCGGTTTGACCGACAAAGTCTTGGAGCGAGGTGGGACGAATTTTGTTAGCTAGGGGTTCCATAGGGGTAGTATAACCCCTGAGGCTATTTTGAGAAGTCTTCTTCTATTTGAGACGGGATAAACTATTTCACCAACCCCTTTTCCAGAATCTCCTTAACATAAATATCCAGATCCTCCTGCTTTCTCATTTCCTCCAGAGTCAGCCATTTGTATTCCACATTCTCCGACAGATCGAGAACCGGTTCCCCGTCAATATCAGCCACATAAGTCAGGCGAACAACATGCTTTTCAGCGCTAGGAATAATGTCTTGAGCATGTACCAGGCGCGATTCAAATTCCAACTTAAGCTGTGTCTCTTCAAATATTTCCCTTTTCAGATTTTCTAGAAGTTTACTTCCCGGCTCAATCCGACCGCCCACAATGTCCCAGGAACCTTTGGTGCCTTTGTATTTATCAGCGGATCTCTTGAGCAATAAGTAACGGCCGTTTTTGTTCTTTAGAAAGGCTTTGACGCCGACTTGGAGAGTAATCATGAGTGAAGTATAGCAAATCAACATAACAAAAACAGCCACCGGCAAAGCTAGGCTTTGCGCGGTGGTTGCTGTTCGATCATCAGTCGCCGGTAAAAACCGGATTAACGATCGATCGTGTCTCGGTCCAATAGGGGTCAAAAGAAACCCCGTGGAACCGATAGAAATTCCCTTGCATCACCGAGAACTCGGCGAAGAGATTTCTTGTCGGAATGAAGTCCGGTCCGAAATATCGGAGCGAATCGAGCATCAAGGTCTTGAGCTCTTCGCTACAATTTTCCGACCAGATGAAATGCAGAGGTGCGCCGGCCTCAGTGGAATATACTCCCCAATAGGAAGTTGGGACGATCTCAGCATCCATTGCTAGATGCCGGCCGGGCCAGAGCGCGAGACGCACGATCTGGCCGCCAGAGGAACTGACCGTAGTCCCGCTCCAGATCGGCTCCGTCACCTCGCGGAGACCAAGCCGATACTGCTCGTAACCACCGGACAGATTCTCTATGAACTCTTGGACCTGGTTCCAGGTGGCAAAGAGTTTGCGTTGGATTGTACCCTCTGTCCGGTGCGGACAGCGGATAATGAAGAGACCAGTCCTGAGAGTTTCCGGAACTGCTGCCGCCATCTCTGCCGGACTATTGAAGCTCCCGAAATCCCGATCCATGGGAAGTCGAAGCTTCTTGGCCTCTGCCACGGCTTGTTCATTGCCGTCGATAATTCTTCGCCGCTCATAATCACCGAGAGCGGGATGTCGCGAAATCCAGGCGACAATTCCAGCTTTTTTAAGACCGCCATTTCCCATATCGTATTTCTCTATCGTTAATTGTTGACTCAACGTGCTGTAAATTCCGTTGCATAGTAACAACAATATGACATATTTGTCAAGTACAAGCAGGTGAACTGTTTATCCACCTAATACCCCAGACCGCTACTCTTCAACTTCCCTGGACCGAGAGGATTACTACTACCCATTACTTCATCATAGTCCGAATAACTGTCACCATCGCTATCCTTCTTGGAAATATTAGTGCCAATATATTGTTCCAGAATGTCAGGCAAACCATCACCGTCCGTATCCTTAGCCGAGGCTAGGCGAGCTTGCTCTGAGGTGTATTTGGAAGTAGCTGTATTGGTGCCACTTATGGCTTTAAGGAAAACCTTCCGGACACTGGAGGAGTAATCATAATCGTAGATACCGCTTACCGAATTGCCGGCCACGTACTTCGGTAATTCAACTTGGTAAGACAGGGCGAAATCTGAGCCTTTGAGAACATAACTATAATCGACATTATCATAGACATCCGTGGGAACAGCCTTCAAGATCATGCTTGAGCCATAACTGCTTTTGGTTGTCGTCAAAAGAGCCAGTGAGGCCGGATAGGTCTTCTTTTCTGACTTATAATTCTCTAGGGCATAGCGGATAGTTGAGATATTACTCATCTGCTTTTGGAATTTATACTGTTCCTTGCTTTGGCCCGTAAGAGCGATCGTGGCATCTTCGAGAGACATGGAAGATGAAGGAACATCAACGGTGATTGATTTATTAATCTTGTCTAAGCTGAAAGTCAAAGCTAACTTGATCTCATTGTCCGAAGGTTTGGTCTTGCTATCCGGAACGATCCGAATGCTATAGCGAAGCTGAAGAGGGATACCGGAGCTATCAGCCCAGAGAGTTAACTCCGTATTATCGCGCAGATATTGGAAGACCTTGTCGAACTCCGGACTGGCCAGATAGTCGGCCGTGGCTTGATCGAAAGGTATGGGCGACTTATCAGCGTATTTGGCTTTGAACTCAGTAGTAAGATCAGTGTAGAACTTGGCCAAGGTGTCCTTGTTGAATTCCAAGTTGTAACGATAGGCCGAATAGCCATGGACTGATTCTTTGACCGGACTACCCTTTACAACCAGAGCCTGATCACGATCGGCAATAGTCAAGAAGAGATTGGCTTGTTCGCGGCTTTTCTCCTTGAGGGCATCAACCCCCTCAGTTGAATCAACTTGGCTGGAAAAGAGCGAGCCGTAATTGGCAAGATCGGAAGCGCTAATCTTGATCCATTTGTCCTTGAGTTTGGAAATATCGAAAAACATTGAAGGCATTTTCCGGACAATCACATACATATCGGAGCCGATCTTCTTGAAGCCGGCATCAAGCTCGATATGCATATCACTGAAGTCAGTTACAGCGGTTATACCGAGATCGCTATTAACATTCTTATCATCAACCCTTTCGGCCGCGCCGGATAGAGTTCCATCAAATTTGAAGTTGCCGGGAATAAGGCCGAGCGAACTTCCCATATTGAGAAGATTGAAAATACCAGGTTGGGTCGGTTCAGTTGGCAAATAGATGTAAGTACTAGAATCTTTAGTGAAGGTAATTGTCTTTCCGCTTGAAGGTGTTTTGTCCTTAATCGTTCCTGATCGAAGAGCCGAAGAATTGATGGAATCATAAACTTCAGCTGTTTCAACGGTGAAAATCAGGGAGAAATCGGTTCCCGATTTGGTAGCAGAATATTGATAGCCTTTGCCGGTTAGAGAGAAACTCAATCCCAAAGTAGTCAAAGAAGAGGGGTATGTTTTGTGTTTATAATTATAGTCGGAAAGTTTTCTCAGGATATCGCTAATATCGCGAACCTTATCTTGGTCTCGGCCATAGGCTTCAAGTTTCTTGGGGTCGGTCGGTACGGCAACGCTAAAGGGTTGAACGCCGGCTTCCTTAGGAAGAGAAGCAATATTAACATTGAGCGAATAACTAGCGGTTCTAACTTTGGTTATGCCATCAAAAATACTGGAGGCGAGCTTGGTGGTGTCATAAGGTGGATTGCCAAAGGGACCGTAGCCTTTGTAGAAAGCGTAAGAAAGTCCGCCACCGAGAACAATAACCAAAATAACAATAATCAAAGCCCAAGAAAATTTTTTGGCTGGCCTTATGCCCGGTTGAAACGCAACGGGCGGCTGGCCGGCTTGGGGCGGTTGAAAAGCAACGGGCGGTTGATTTGAAATTGGTACCTGATTGGTTTCGACCGGTTGTTGAGGCGGAACATTCTCGGCCGGTATTGAAGATCCACTAAAACCCGGATTAGTCCCAACAGGCTTTGGTGCCTGCGGCTCCTGCTTATGCCGTTCCGGAAAGATCATCGAAGAAAGGTCCGAGCCCGGTCGTTGATTGTTTGGTTGCATATTTTTGGTTATTAGCTGGGCTAATTATGAGTCATAATGGGTCTAAAAACCAATAAGAATGGGGATAGTTTGATCTTGACAGGCCTCTATATTTAATATAACGTTTGGGTAGCGCATCTGTCGATGCAGTGTCCGTCAAGTGACTCATATACTTGTCCTGTATCCGATGGGTACGGGTAGTACATTGAAAAGGTCGAACGATGTTCGGCCGGAAAGATTGTATGTTAATAAGAAAATATAAACCGTCGGATTATTTCACAGCCCATGCGCAAAATGGAGTAATCCAGTTGGAAACCAAAGAGTTTCTAGAGCAGGTACAAACTGACTATAGTAGGTGGTCTCGTCCGCAATATGTGATTATTGGTGCCAGTTGTCCTACAAGCGCAAATATTGACGATGGTTTGATAAGCAATGCCATGATTATCCCTAGGACTGAAAAAGAGGTCGTTGCTATCGCTTTAGTTACGCCACTTACTGAAGGTATATTCGATGCCATGATTCTTTGCGCTTCAGTCAATAGTAGTGGTGTGGCAATCATAAATCTAGAAAAGCCGTTTGAAAGCGACTCACGACTCGCTGTTTCGTTGTTCTTAACTAGACATGCGGTTCAGCTTAGAATCATCACGAACGAAAAAAAGGTCTTTTCACGGCCTTGGTTCTTACCTGATAGAAATTGGGGCGGTCGCCAAGTCTCTTACAAAGACGAAATCCGGACATCCTCTCAAGACCTCAATGATTGTGATTTGCTATGCAAGGTGATTGTCGGAGCAGCAAGTCTCTAATCCTTTCTGTGTTCTAATCTAAGTGGATTTGATATACACCTATCAGGTCTCGCCTAACACACGAGACCTTTTCTTTTTCCCGAGGTGACAGTCGGTATCAAAAAAATGTCGTAAACACATCTCATGCACTGTCGTAAACTGTCCAATAATAGCGAGGCCCGGCCTCACAAACCCCCAGCATTAGAGCCCTCCTTTCTCCTTGACATTTAGCCATATTTCATGCTACAATAGCAGGTAGAGCAAAGTGTGTTTGCTGGCCGTGTTGGCTAGCTAAAAGCACTTTGACAATTTCAGATAACGATAGAAAACAAAGACTTCTCTCTTGGTTGAGAGGGGTGACAAAGAAAAGGAAACATGAGAGCACTACTCAGCTACAGGCTACTGAAGTCGGTAGCCGCACAAATCTTGATCGTGATTATTATGATCGTGGGGTTGGTCTGGGGCGGCATCTTGTCGGTCTTTGAAGCATCCATAACTTCATCGGCGGTTTGGGTTTCACTTCTATGCTTCACGCCCATGTTCGGGGCCTGGTTCATTAAGCCCCGCGAAAACACGGCTGTGGTACTTGCGAATGCCTTGAGAAAGCAGTCTCGGCTGGTAACGGAAGACCAGCTTACAAGCATGCAACCGAGCAGGACCATGCGAGTCATTTACGGACCAACCTTCGCAGGCAAGATGCCTTATGAAGAAATCGTAAACGGAAAAGTGATTAATCTCCGAAAGTCGACCAAGTTGAGCGGCAAGGTGGAGGTAACAACCTCGGACGGTGTAAAATGCAGTGTGGAGTGGGCAATGTTCATTGCTCCCATCCTGGCAGACATATACATCATCAACCTCGCCCGACACACCCTGGACAAAATCATCGAGACCTTCACTCGAAAAAATGAAGCCTTCATCGAATCTGTTGTTCGGACACTGTCAGTTGACCAGCTTTTTGGTGAGATTTACGTCGACCCAACAAGCCAAGTCAGAACGACAGTCGGTCAGAACCTGTTGCGAAACAGATTCGCCTGTTTGTACTTAGGCGAACGGCGCCTGCATCCCCTGGAAAAAGAGATGGGTATGCAGACCAAGGATATAATAATCTCCAGGGTGATCCTTGACCCCGCGTACCAAAACGCTCTTCAAACCAAGGAAATCGCTCAAAAACGATCCGAGGCTGTTAAACTCTACCGAGACCAAGGGGTCTCTGCGGATGTTGCCGCCAACATAGTGGTGGTGGATAGTGGCAAGGAAAGACCGGTAACAGTAACCA
>JBAYFW010000023.1:0-13301 GCA_041667005.1 Minisyncoccota bacterium
ATCGACGGACAGAATATTGCGGAAGTGACCCAAGGCAGTCTCCGCGAAGCTATCTCATTCGTCCCTCAGGATCCCGTCCTCTTCCATCGCTCTTTGCGTGACAATATCAGCTACGGCAAACAGGATGCCACTGAAGAAGAAATTATCGCTGCTTCCAAAGCCGCTCACTGCCATGAATTCATTTCGGAGTTGCCTCTGGGCTACGATACTTTCGTGGGCGAACGCGGCATCAAGCTTTCCGGCGGTGAACGCCAGCGGGTGGCTATCGCCCGGGCGATCTTGAAGAACGCACCCATTCTCATCTTGGACGAAGCGACCTCCAGTCTCGACTCGCATTCCGAAGTCCTGATCCAGGAAGCTTTGAACAATCTTATGCAGGGCAAAACGGTCATGGTTATCGCCCACCGCCTTTCGACTATCCGCAAAATGAACCGGATCGTCGTCCTTGAGCATGGCAAGATTCTGGAAGAGGGGACTCATGATGAACTTCTTGCCAAGAACGGCCTCTATGCCAAGTTGTGGTCATTGCAATCGCATGGGTTTATCAAGGAGGATAGCGAGTAGGTGTGAATATTATTTCTTTATTAAGGATAGTGCGGAATGAAGTGGATCATGCGGTATAATTAGATTTATTAATCTTTAATTATAAAAACCCCCATGATCACCACCCCATACCACGCCAACATCGAAAAGTTAACCATCGACAATCCGAATTTTCGGAAAGTTATTTACACCGGCAATCACTGCCAGCTGGTTCTCATGTCACTGCTTCCGAGCGAGGAGATCGGTCTCGAGACCCATCCCAAGAACGACCAGTTTTTCCGCTTCGAGAAAGGCCAGGGCAAAGCTATTGTGAGTGGCCAGGAATTCGAACTTTCCGACGGCACGGCCCTCATCGTTCCCGCCGGGGTGGAGCATAATATTGTGAATACTGGCCCCGAACCGCTCCGTTTCTACACACTCTATTCGCCGGCTCATCATATTGACGGTCGGGTTCATGTTACCAAGTTCGAGGCGGAGAAAGATGTGGAAGACGAGGAGTTTGGGAACAAATAAGGCGCTTTTTTGGCCAGTCAGACAAGTCGTTTCCAAGCACTTTCCTCCAGGAAAGTGTCAGAAAAGGATAGTGTTGCTCTCCTCATCGCCCCAAAAACAAACGCGCCGGGTTAGGGCGCGGTTTCGTTAATCGTGATGTGCGACTTCTTGCTCTGGTGCGATTTCATCGATTCCATGGCTTCCAAAAAGCCCCACAATAGCTTTTGAAGCCTTTTCGTAGAGTCGATCGACTATTGGTGCATGTAGGTCTGGTTTTCTGGGCCTAACCAGATCGACAACTGCCGCATAGTCATACCGATCGGTGACTACGATCGTACTTTGCCTCTGTCGATTGATCAGGGCGATTGTAATTGCCATTAGCGCCTGATTACCGTACACTCTCCAGTCCGTCTTCATGGAGATGTTCGGCAAGATTGCGACCAATATCTCGATTCTCCAGGGAATTATTGAATTTCCGCCGAGGGTCGGATCTAGTGGCCAGTATGGCCCGATTGTCTTTGCTCTCGGCATCTGACCCGCAATGTTGCGACTGGCAAACAAATGCAGGTTTTGAACTCGGTGTTCTAGGGAATTAAGAGTCCCAATAAAATCCCTGTCAGCATCTTCCAGATTACCTATCAGTAATATGACTCGCATAAAATCCTTTTGGTTTGAGGTTTCCGAATACTTTCTACCACCCATCCTACCTTTTTCTCAAATTCCTGCAAGTCATGTTATAATCGCGACACATTAGGAAAATCAAATATAAAATATCAAATATTAAAAATTGAAAGCCTCAAACGATCTGATGCTATGCTTACCTTTACCCAAAAAGTCCACGCCGTGGTCAAAAAAATCCCCAAAGGGAAGACTTTAACTTACACGCAAGTCGCCGTGAAAGCCGGCCGACCCAAGGCTGCCCGGGCGGTCGGTAATATTCTCAATAAAAATTACGATCCGGCAATTCCATGCCATCGCGTTATTCGCTCCGACGGAAAGCTGGGCGGTTATAATAGGGGAGCGGGGAAGAAGAGAATTATTCTTGAGAAGGAGAAAAGGGAACTGCCCATGTTATAATTCTCCCGTGGCTCTCACCACCCCAACCACCTTGTTGCCTCCGACACAACCGCCTCCCAAGCGGATTTTTGGTTTGAACAAGAATATTTTCATGCTGGGGCTGACCAGTTTCTTCAACGATTTTTCCAATGAAATGATCCTTTCGGCCTTTCCGGCCTTCTTCGCTTCCGTTCTCACGGCCGGAGCGGCTTCGCTCGGTTTGGTTGAGGGTCTGGCCGCCGGGGCGGCCAATTTCCTGAAGATCTATTCCGGCGTTCTTTCAGACAAACTTCAGAAGCACCGGATATTTATTTTTATCGGCTACAGCCTGTCTGTAGCCATTCGTCCCTTCTATATTTTGACCGGTAGCGTCGCCACCGTCCTGGGTCTCCGGGTAACCGACCGGATAGGTAAGGGACTGCGCGAATCGCCCCGCGATGTCATCATCTCGGCTTCGGCGCCCGCTTCCGAACAGGGCCGGTCTTTCGGCTATCACCGGGCCATGGATACGGCCGGCGGAGTTTTGGGTCCTTTGGCGGCGTACCTCATCCTCTCGCGCTGGCCGGACGGCTTTAATATTATTTTCATCACGGCATTTCTTCTTGGCCTCATCGCCGTGGCTACGATCTTTTTCGTCAAAGATATCGTGGCCAGGAAAGACGACCGGGGCCGCAAAGTCCTCTCGCTTTCATCTTATTTTCGGATGCCGCTCAGTCTGCGTTTGTATCTGGCGGCCATATTTTTCCTGTCGGTCGGCAGTTTGCCTATCGCCGTCCTGCTCTTGAAGACGACGACCATCGGACTTTTCATCGCTTCAATACCGCTCTTTTATATGGTCTACAGCATCGCTTATTCCGGTTTCTCTTATATTTCCGGCAAACTTTCCGATTCATTTGGCACAGTCAAAGTGTTGGTCGTCGGCTACATCATTCTGATCGTCGCTTATCTGGGCATCAATTACGCCCAAGGGGCTCTGGCTCTGGTCCTGGCCTTCATTGTTCTCGGAGTTTTCTCGGCGGCCACGGACTCGACAGCCAGGGCTTTCATCGGCCGGACTATTCCTCTCGAAGAGAAAGGCACGGCCTACGGTCTCTTCAATGCCTCGACCGGTTTCGGAGCAATGTTCGCCGGCATTGTGGGCGGCTATGTCTGGCAGGTTTATTCCCCGAGCGTGGCTCTCTTTCTGGCCGCGGTCGTGGTGGTTTTTGGACTGGTTGTTCTTATCTATTCCATCTCCCGGAAGCCAAAGGGGTTGTGATGCAGATTGGATTGTATTTAAAAGCAAAACGCGCATATCGGATGATATGCGCGGGCGAACAAGTGGTGAAAGGTGATCAATCTTTCAAAGAACTGTGAAGACATAAAGCCGAGGGGGATCAAACCTCGGACGCTAAGCAGATTCCAATGGATAACCTGCCTCGGAGGGTTTTTCGGGTCCTAGGGATTTTATACAGGCACTGGCGGACGAGCTCATCCTTAAACCAGACCAGATTCCAAAGAACTTCGGATAGAGGATATATAATCCCACAACTCACTCTATCTTGGTACAAGTATAGCATACCCACTTAATTTGTCAAGCACTTTTGCACAATTGCTATGTTAAAACCAAATAGTGGCTTAGAATAAGGGTATTTTGGATTTAGGTTATAACGATTACATGTGAAGCTAGGTGTTTACAATGTTTTGTCGTTTTCCCAAACAAAAATCCGCCTAAGCGGATTTTTGTTTCTCTTGCCTCGTTTGGAACTCAAACGATCAGACTCGTCATTGGTGTAATTGTAGCAAACCAAAATTAAAAGTCAAGGCTTTTGTGTTTACTTTATCGGGTCCAGATCACGGAGCCGGTGAGGGGATTCGAACCCCTGAGACACAGAGTGACGAGTCTGATCTCGTTGCCAAACCACCGGCGTTTCAATACCTAATCGTATCAGAGCGAGATAAAATCTGTATCAAAAAGTGATAAAGAAATAATAAAAAAGTGATAAAATCTTCATGAATTTTTTCCCACACCAACCCTTCAAAAGTTGCCCCCCTAGTCCCTAACTCCTAGTCCCTAATCCCTTGTATTTTTTTCTGTTATACTTCGCCCATGACCCAAGCCCAAGCCCTCAACATCTTGAAAACCGGCGCCAATGTTTTCCTGACCGGACCGGCCGGGAGCGGCAAGACTTATGTCCTCAATGAATACATCAAATATCTCAAGGAGCACGACGTGCCTGTCGGTGTGACAGCTTCGACCGGCATTGCCGCTACCCATATGGGTGGGATGACTATCCATTCCTGGTCCGGCATCGGCATCAAGGACAGACTGTCGCTTCAGGATATAGCGGAAATCGGGGAGAAAGTTTACATAAAAAAGAAAGTGGCCGAAGCCAAAGTTCTCATCATCGACGAAGTTTCCATGCTCCACCATTTCCGTTTCGACATGATCGACCGTGTCCTCCGCCATATCAAGAAGTCCGGTGAGCCTTTTGGTGGCATCCAGGTCGTTCTTTGCGGCGACTTTTTCCAATTGCCGCCCGTTGCGAGGATGGGCGAGCCTGAACCGAGATTTATCTATACTTCGGCCGCTTGGAAGGAGGGGAAATTCAGTGTCTGTTATCTTCATGAGAACTTCCGCCAGACCAATGATGCCATCTTGTCGATTTTAAACGAGATTCGATCTGGTGAAGTTTCGGAAGGGGCGAGGAAGGTATTGAGGGGGAGATATAGAGAAGAGCTAGGAGCTAAGAGCTATGAGGTAAGAAGAGAAGAGGAGATTGGAGACCCTACTTCGCTCCTCGCAAGCTCGGAGCTACGAAGGGCAAGTGAGGAGCAGGAAGATACGAGAGAAGAAAAGGTAGAAATGCTTATCGAACCGACTCGTCTCTATACGCACAACATCGATGTTGATTCGATCAATCAGAGAGAACTGGAGAAGGTGGATGGGACAGAAATAACTTATGAAATGATTACGCGCGGACGGAAACCTCTCGTTGAAGCTTTGAAGAAATCCTGCTTGGCCCCGGAAATATTGAAATTGAAAAAGGGGGCCCGGGTCATGTGCGTCAAAAATAATTTCGATAAAGGTTATGTCAACGGCACCTTGGGTGTGGTTGTTTCCTGTGGCCACTTTACCGACCCGGTCATCCGGACGGCGACAACACCGGATCATCCGGAGGGTCAGCTTATCACCATCGAAAAGGCTCTTTGGCAGATCGAGGAGGACGGTAAGATCTTGGCCGAACTGGAACAGTACCCGCTTCGTCTAGCCTGGGCCATTACCGTCCATAAGAGTCAGGGTATGAGCTTGGACGCCATCGAAGTCGATCTTTCCAAAACCTTCGCTCCCGGCATGGGTTATGTGGCTCTGTCGCGGGTCCGGACATTGAATGGACTGGCTATCCTCGGTTTCCATGAGAACGCTTTTCAGGTTCATGGCGAAGTCTTGGAATTCGATCGGCATCTCCGCGAATTGTCGGACAAAGCCGAAAGCATTATCGAGTATACAGACGAAAAAGACATTCTCCAAAAACAAAATGAATTTTTGGCCAAAGTGGCGCCGCTTTATGCTCTGGGTCCGGATGGTAAGCGAACAAAGAAAATCAAGCCATCAAAGCTTTCTACTTATGAGAAAACGGCTCTGCTTGTAAAAGACCAGAAATCTTTGAGAGAAATGGCTAAGGAAAGGGAGCTCGAGGAAGAAACGATCATAAGTCAGATCGAGAAGCTTCTGGAGGGCGGCAAGGGTGTGACGAAACCATTGCAGGTCAGCGACATTGTGTATTTGAAGAAGGAAATTTCTCTCGCCCATTTTTCCAAACTGGAAAAAGCTCTGGAAGAAGTTTCAATTGCTCAGAATGATGACAAGCCGCCACTTCTTAGTCCGGTTAAGTCCAAAGTTGGTCCTAATGTATCCTGGATAGAAATAAGGTTGGCGAGGGTGTTGTTGGGGTATGTTAGGAAGGTGCTATAATTACCCCATGAAATTCATCACCAACTGGCTCATTTACACGATCGCCATTATTATTTCCGCTTACCTTATTCCAGGCGTGGCTCTGCCGGGCGGGATTGTGGCCGCTCTGGTCTTGGCCATAGTCCTCGGAGTTATCAATACTTTCATTAAGCCCATCGTCCATCTTCTGGCTTTGCCCATGACTTTAGTTACTCTAGGAGTCTTTGCATTGATCATCAACGCTCTCCTTATCATGCTGGCCGCTTACTTCGTTCCAGGCGTAGTTGTAACCAGCTTCTGGGCGGCACTCATCTTCTCAGTGGTCTTGGCGCTTATCAATGCATTTCTCAGTAAGTTGGCGAAATAGGAATTCAAGAATATTTGAGCATTTGGAATTTCAAAGGCGGCCAACCAAATGGTCGCTTTTGTGATAAATTGGGGTAATGAATAGTGAAGAGAAATCATTGCCGTTTCAATATGAATTAGTTCGCAGTCGTCGGGCCCGCCATTTGCGGATAACGATTTATCGCAACGACGGTCGGGTTCGAGTAAGTGCACCTTTTTTGGCTCCAAATTTTCTGATTGAAAGATTTGTAAATAGCAAGCAGAGCTGGGTATTAGGGAAGCGCGAGAAATTCCTGAAGAACCCTCCGGCGGTTTGGAATGTTAAGCCGGCTAATGGCTGGCGTAAGGATTATTTGGCTAAGAAAAGCGCGGCTCTGAAGTTGGTCAAGGAAAAGTTGGCACACTTCGGCAATATTTATAATTCAACTCGTAGCGACTGTTACCATTTCAAATGGGGAAAAATCTCTATCCGCAATCAGTCATCTCGCTGGGGCAGCTGCTCGGCCAAAGGTAATCTTAATTTCAGTTACCGTATTATCTATCTTCCGCCACGGCTTCAGGATTATATTATCGTTCATGAACTGTGTCATCTGGCCGAGTTCAACCATTCTAAGAAGTTTTGGGAGTTGGTAGGGAGGGAGGTGGGGGATTATAAGGTGTTGAGGAAGAGGTTGAGGGGAGGGATAGAGTAGTCTGTTTCTGTCACTTTCCTGCGGGAAAGTGGTTGCGGAAGAGAGACCACTGCCTAGCATAAGAAATTTCTTAAACCATTCTCCCAGTGCTATAATTTCTCCATGCGAGCTACACGCTCATTGCTTCCCTTAGCTTTTTTAAGCTTTTTCTTTTTGGTACCGCCAGCCTTTGCTCAGACGGCACCCATGCCTCATCCCAATTACTGCGGACCAAATAGTGCCGACAAAAGACTTTTCACTGGTATCCAGTATGAAGCCGGCGCTCCCAAGATCACTCTGGCGGTCGATCCCGACTTTGAGAGAGATATTTTGCGTGGTGAAAGGAAAATCACCGGTGATATCCTTATTACGCCTATCTACGATCTGGTCGTAACTATTGTTCCGACCATCAATGAATATTGCCTGCCACAGTGGGATAAGAATGGAATTTTAGTGGAGAAGGTGGATCCTCCGGAGACAATGAAGGTAATTGGTGAGATTACGATGACTGAGAACGGACAGAGAGTGGTTGTGAGGAAAAATGAGGAAGAACCTTTTGTTCGAGGCGCAAAAAATGAACAAGGCCAATGGCAGTATGCCTGGAAGATGGAGAATTGGCCTGCTGGTGTTGCTTATTCCGATAGAGCGTTGAATGAAAGATTTATCAAAGCCATTGCCAATGGCCAAGCTATTGAAGCTGTTGTTAAGGTGCCAAAAGCTGATTCGGGTGAGGACATTTACTCCTCTCAAGTGGGTATGAGTTTGTGCGCACCGATTAGTGGTGGCGGTCAATATGGCGTCGTCTATATGAGAGGTGAAAGTGCCGATTACAATCTTCGAGAACTGGCGGCCTTTGGTGACGGAGTGTGGGGGCGCGGATTTAGAGAGACGGAACCTTTTGCTACCTATCACATGACTTTTTCCCACTTCCTTGATCTTGGCAATTATGATGATCGAGGGTTTGAGACTGAGGATGCAACGATAAATGATAAGCCACGAAAATATTTTAAAGACATATCCTTTCCACAACGCGTATCCGCTTGTTCTGGTAAGAGACTTTATATATTTATAAATGACTTAACCTATTACGGTTACACGAGTCGATTTACTAATAATATATTCATGGCGGTGGACGGTTTCTCACAAACGCATCCGGATGGTACCAGGACTGCTCTTGTCTCGGAATTTTCGGACACGGCAATGCATGAGATCGGCCATGCTTTTGCGGGCTTGAACGATGAGTATTTGGTTAACAGCAACATCTCGGTCAAAAAATCATGGACGGTAGCAGGTAATTTTGTGGAAAATTGTTCTTTGAGACCGTTGGATGATTTTACGTATAATACAAAATCGGGTAACAAATTATACGGAAGTTTGACTTCCGAGGGTTGCACTTTCCGGGCGGTCGATTTTTCAGGAGTTTTAAGGCCATTGTATCGACCGACTGAAGACAGCATAATGAGAGAGGGGACTGGCCAGTTCAATGTAGTCTCTTGTGGTCACATAGTGACGGCTATCATAGGGTTCGCTCAAGGTATAGCCGAATCGCATTTTCCCGATTGTTGGGAGTTAGACGGTATCGTTGATAAGGGCGTCAAATATGAGTTGCCGAAGGAAAATAGTTCAGCCACAAGCAAAAAATCAGTTGATTCTAATTCGGACCTGTTGTCAGCCGTCGGCAATTTCACCTCCTCAATCTTCGGTTCCGGAGTCGCATCCGTCCAAACCGCTGTCAATAATGATTATCAATACCTGATGATGGACAGTTTTGATCCCCAAGATCGCTGGGGTGCTCTGATTGAGCTTGATAAAGATGGAAATATGACCGGACCTATGATCGAAAACGGGACAACGCCCACCTCTTCACCGACTAAAACACCAGTCACTTCCATTTCCAAAAGCAGTTTTGCCAGAAACGGGATTGCCAAGTTTTTCTTAAGTATCGCTACCGGTGTTCAAGCAGTTTATTCGAATACTGTAGAGACCATTACGTCTGTTATTTACAAACCAGTAACGACTCCAAGTTCATCCGCAACCGCAACGCCGGTTCCGGTTGCTTCACCAACCAATAAAAATACCATTTCTCCTTCGATTACGGCAAAGCCGACAATTTCTCCCTCAGCGTCTTTTAAGCCCGCGCCGACTACATACCGCTCGCCAAGTCCAAGTGTTTCAACTTTGCCAACTGTCACTTCAACACCAGACCCCAGTGTTACAAATCCACCTTCACCGTCATATGTTCCGACCTATTCCGTGACACCAACCGTAACTATTACTCCCAGTCCGTCAACAACCGTCCCGCTGTATGCTTCTCCGAGTCAAACATTTTCGCCGTCTCCAACCGTATTCACTAGTCCGATAACAACAGTTTCACCAACCAATTCTCCAAGCCCAATATCATCCGTAATTCCTACCGCCACGCCGACTTCTTCATCGTCACCTTTACCGACATCGACTGTTACTCCAAGTCCTTCCTTGTCGCCGAGCACTTCAGTCACACCAAGTCCATCTTCATCGCCACAGGCCTTCTTGGAAGGCGATCGTCTAATGGCTGGAGTTTTGGGAGCACTCAAGGTGATTTTTTGGGTCGTGCGGTGATGAAGTTGTGAAACACGGTAAACTGCCTAACTATAAAATTCTAAGAAGGAAGTTGAGAGGTGGGGTGGAATAGGGTTGTGCTATAATTTCCGCATGAGAGCTTCATGCTCCAGATTGTCTCCAGCCATCCTAATTTCAATTGTCATTTTTGTTGGCTTGAGCTTTTGTTTTTTTGTTCCCCAAGTCTTTGCTGAGACGACTCTTTCTACACACCCTCAATATTGCGGCCCGGATAGCACTGATAAAAGGATTTTCACCGGTATCCAATATGAAGCCGGCGCTCCCAAGATCACTCTGGCGGTCGATCCCGACTTTGAGAGAGATATTCTGCGAGGGGAGAGGAAAATCACCGGTGATATTCCCGTTACTCCCATCTACGATCTTGTCGTAACCATTGTTCCGACTATCAACGAGTATTGTTTGTCACAGTGGGATAAAGATGGAATTTTGGTGGAGAAGGTAAATCCGCCGACAGAGATGGGTGCGATCGGTGAGATTACGATGCTAGAAGATGGGCAGCGAGTAGTGGTTAGGGAAAATCGGGAAAAGAACTTTACCCGCGTCGCTAAAAACGAACAAGGGCAATGGGTATACCAATGGAAAATTAAAAATTGGTCAGAAGGTATCGGTTGGTTTAATGATCCGCTTACTGATCGGGTTGTAAAAGCGATTTCTACAGGCCAGCCGATTGAGGTTGTTATCAAATTATCCAAGGATAATCAATTTGGAGATATATACTCATCTCAAGTTGGAATGAGTCTATGTGCACCGACTGGCGGTAGTGGAAAATATGGAATTGTCACTATGCGCGGTGCAAGCGCGAATTCATACAACTTTAACAGACTTGTTTTGACAAGCGATTCTGTTAGAAAGTTGGGTTTTGAAACAATCGAGCCATTTGCCGATTTCAGAGATTCCTTTTCTCATTATATTGACCTGGACAAACATGATGATGGTAAATTATCAAAAAAGGTCGTAAAGATAAATGGAAATCAGAAGAATACAGGAAATTCTGAACTACAAGATAAAAGGGAATATTTCTGGGATATGAACTTTCCGGAAGCTATTTCTCAGTGTCGCGACGCTAGAATTTATATCTTCATAAACGAGCTTACACATTTAGCGTATACCGACCTTGAATCAAAAAGTATTTTTATAAGTACAGGGAATAAAAATAATAGCGATGCTCCCGTTCTTTTGAATACGACAGATTTGGTTACTGTAATAATGCACGAAATAGGCCACGCTTTTGCTGGCTTATCCGATGAGTATATAGTCAAAACAAATTTGTCTCCGGCAAAAGCCTTTTCAAGCGGAGTATTCGGTAAAAATTGCGCGATTGATCCCGCAGACGCTTATACATACAAAGGAAGACTTTATGGTAGTCCGGAGATTATGGGTTGCACATTAGAAAAGCTTAGCGATTCAAGACCTGTTTATCGTCCTACAAACGAAAGTATTATGAACTCTCTATTGATGTCCGCAAATGGAAAATTTAATGTAGTTTCTTGTGGATACATTATTGCTTCAATTACTGGAGAAAATACCGGCTTAAACGCGCTAACCGGTGAAAATGGCAAGCAATATTTTGAGTATTGCAAAAACCTAACAGGTCTCGCCGATACTGGCATTAACTATGAGTTTCCAAAAAGTAAATCAGGAGCTTACGAGCTCATCAAAAACCGAACAAACCTGTCTTCTGGTCTGAGTACGAAGGATCAAGTCTCGGCTGTTCTTAAGGCCGGTACCAATCTGACGGAGACAGGGCAAAGGAACGATCAGAGGTATTTAATAATAGAAAGTTTTGATCCCCAAGATCGCTGGGGTGCTCTGATCGAGCTCGATAAAGACGGCAATATGACCGGACCTATGATCGAAAACGAGACAACGCCTATCCCTTCACCAACGAAAACACCCGTGACTTCCATTTCCAAAAGCAGTTTTGCCAGAAATGGAATTGCCAGGTTTTTCTATAGTATCGCTTCTGGCGTCCAGGCCGTTTATTCGAATACCGTGAAAACCGTTACTTCCGTTATTTACAGGCCGGTAGCAAGTCCAAGTTCATCCATAATTGCAACGCCAGTTCCAGCTGCTTCGCCGAATTCCAATAAAAATACCATTTCTCCTTCGATTACCACAAAGCCGACAGTTTCTCCCTCGGTCTCTTTTAAGCCCGCACCGACTACATACCGCTCGCCAAGCCCTTCAAATATGCCAACGATAACTCCAACCCCAAAGCCATCGACCACTATAATGCCAACGCCGTACCGGACCTATGCGCCAACTCCTACTCCGGTTTTGACGAACACCCCCGCACCTACGCCTACTGTGGCGGTCAGCGTTACGCCTATCCCGGCAATGACTTCTTTACCTACACCAACACCGACAGGCTCGGTGCAAACGACTATTACCGTTACTCCGACACCGACGGCGTCACCGGCAAATTCTCCAAGTCCGACTTTGTCCGTCAGTCCTACCGTTACGCCAGTCTCATCATCGTCGCCTTCTCCTACCGCGACCGCGACGCCAAATCCATCGGCTTCTCCAGGCGCTTTCTTGAATACGGATATGTTAAAAGCCGGTGTTTTTGATGCCTTGAAATTTATTTTTCTGAGTGTTTGGTGATACCGGTTGAAGCGGAACATCTTTGCTGAATAATTGACATTATTTCCCGAAAGACTAGACTGAGGCGGGCTATGTTCTGGCCAAATATTTTGGCAGATAGGTGCAACCTGTTGTTGCGCGAGTAGCTCTTTGAAAGGAGATCTGGCAATGCTAACTATTCCAAACTTCACCGACAGATGTTCCGCCGCAATAACGGAGAAAGGAACTATCCTAATTTGCGGACTTGATCCGCAACTCCGTTATATGCCAGCACATCTCGTAAGAATGATGGCTGACAAGTACGGCCGATCGTTGGAAGCGATCGGCAGAATGTTCTACGAATTCAACAAACAAATCATCGACGCCGTCGAGGGATATGTATTTGCTGTAAAGCCGCAGATGGCGTTCTATGAAGCCTACGGCGTTTGGGGAATCTGGGCCTTTCAGAAAACTGTTGATTACGCCCGGAAAAAAGGCCTCATCGTCATCGAAGACGCCAAAAGGGGTGACGGCGGAGATACGGCCGTACTCTATGCCGCGGGGCATATCGGCGAGGTGGACTTTTTCGGCAACGAGAAGGATCCAACGGTTCTCAAGACGAGGAAATCACCGATAAGGGTGGACTGTATAACGGTTCAGCCCGGCATCGGCTCAGCCTGCATCCTGCCATTCGCTGCGGCGATTAAGCAGCACGGGACGGGAATATTTGTTGTCGACAAATCGAGCTTCGACCCCAACTCGGAAGTAGAGCAGCTCGTAACGGTGAATGGTATACCCGTTTGGCGCGAAACCGCTCGGCTTGTCAGGGTTTGGCAAGCCGGAACCGAAGGAAGCCTATACGGCTATTTCAACATGGGAGTCGTTATGGGCGCCACTTTCCCCAACGACGCGGTGGAAATGCGAGAGGAACTTCCCATGGCTTGGTTCTTGATCCCCGGATATGGCGGCCAAGGAGGAACAGCCGCCGGTGCGGTGGTCGGGATCAACAAAGACGGTCTCGGCGGGGGTGTCAACAACTCCCGAGGCATCATCTTCGCATTCCGTAAAGGCCAATTCCA
>JBAYFW010000024.1:0-13252 GCA_041667005.1 Minisyncoccota bacterium
GATCAGATCCAGGAGTAAAAGTTTGCGTTTGGCGATGCTGGGTCCGAGCGCCGAGGCGAGTTGGTCGCCTTTTAGAGAGCTTTTTCCGGCTTTGCTGTCGCTTACGGTTTTGACGATAAAGTCGGTTAGAGATTGGATTGAGTTCGTCGAGGAGACGCTTTGGTTCGAACTGGGAAGGTTCTGGGCATTAACTCCCGGACTTATATAACCAAAGAAAAGGAACGCGATCACGAACAAAGCAATTGTTCCTAGGTGTATTTTTTTCATTGTAATATTTGCTTAATGCTACAATAGTATCATGCCCCTATCTCTCACAGTATCCGGTCAGACTGTTTACAAGTCTCTTTTGAAAAAGGTTGGTTGGGTTGTGGTTTTTGGCTTTGCTTTGATTGGTTTTGTTCTTTCAAGCGGTTATTTGGCGCTCCGACTGGGTTTGACCAAGGAAAAGGGAATAATCGATAGGCAAGACGAGGTTTTCATAAATAGCGCTCAAGACGCGGACATGACTTCAAGCTCAAAGGAGTGGGCGCGCGGTCAGGAATGGCAAACATTGAAAAGCGCTATCTTGAAAGACAGTGAGACAATCGATAGAGCCGCTAAAGACGCAGGTATCGAACCACGCTTGTTGGTTGCAATACTTGTCCCGGAACAGCTCCGGCTTTTCCATAGCGAAAGGGAAATTTTCAAACAGATATTCGAGCCCCTTCAAATTCTAGGCAATCAAAACCAGTTTTCTTGGGGCATAATGGGTCTCAAGAAAGAAACGGCTGAGGAGATTGAAAATCACCTTAAGGACAAAAAATCGGAATATTACCTGGGCCTGGCCCACGAAGACATTTTAGATTTTGAAACGGCTGATATTGGTCAGGAAAGGTTTCAGAGGCTGACGGACGATAAAGATCACTATTATAATTATTTGTATGCCGCCTTGTATCTTGCGCAGATTGAACATCAATGGAATGCGGCTGGCTACGATATTTCTAATAGGCCGGAAATATTGGCTACTCTATATAATATCGGTTTTGTTCATTCAGAGCCAAAAGCCAATCCTTCCTCGGGCGGTTCGGCTATTGAAATAGGAGGGAAGACTTACAGTTTCGGTAATTTAGCAGGGCAATTTTATTATTCTAAAGAGCTGGTCGATCTATTTCCGAGGTGATTTTAGCAAGGCCCATCTTCGTAGGATAAAATTTTATTCTTTTTTTATCACTTTTTGATAAAGATTTCATTTTGGTTTGATATGCTTCGGGCATGTCAGACAAAGTTAGCAATAAAACAAGCTCAGTAAGCCAGATTTCATTTGGTGTAGCTTTTCCCACGAACCCGCTCAATGCCGTGTCCGCCATTGACGCCGTTTTGAATTACGCCGCTTCTTTGAAAGCCTCAGATATTCACATAGATCCCAGAGAGCGGGATTTGCTAGTCCGATTGAGAATTGATGGCCAAATGTCAGAGACCGGCTCATTACCGAAACCGCTCCATGAAGAATTGATCGCCCGTTTGAAGATCCTGTCCGGAGCTCGAACTGACTTGCACGCTGTGCCGCAAGATGGCCGTTTTCGACTTGATCTTAATGGTCTGCCTTACAATATCCGGATTTCTTTTATGCCGACTTACCATGGAGAGAACGCTGTCCTGCGCCTGCTTCCGGCCAAAGCTTTAAATGACTTTTCCTTTGCTAAACTGGGCTTCGCTCCCGATCATGTTCATTTACTGGAAAAAGCTCTGCAATTCCGCCACGGACTTATCTTGGTGACAGGGCCGACCGGTTCGGGCAAAACGACGACTCTTCAAGCTTGCCTCATTCACAAAGCTCGCGAACCGCTCTCGATCATTACTCTGGAGGATCCGGTCGAATACGAGATCGCTGGCATTCGCCAAGTCCATATCCGCCATGCCCAGGGCGTGACTTTCGCCAGCGGTCTTCGGGCGGCTTTGCGACAGGATCCCGATGTCATCATGGTCGGCGAGATCCGCGACAACGAGACGGCGGCGGTGGCTATCCATACGGCCCTTACCGGCCACTTGGTTATTTCAACACTTCACACCAATTCCGCTCTGGAAGCTATTCCTCGCCTTATTGACATGGGTCTTGATCATTATCTTTTGGCCGCCACTTTGAAGCTGGTCGTAGCTCAGCGCTTGATCCGGATAATGTGTCTCGAATGTTCGGGGGAGGGCTGTGATCTGTGTCACCGGGCCGGCTTTATCGGCCGTTCGGTTATTGCCGAAGTTGCTGAGATCGATGCCGGTCTGGGAAAACTTATTTCGGAAAAGGCTCCGCAGGATTCTTGTCGAGAGTACGCGATCACCCACGGCTTTCGAGATATTTTCCAGGACGGTTTGGAGAAAGTGGAGTGGGGGATTACAACAAGGGCTGAGGTGGCGAGGACATTGTTTAATTAATCATATGCTCAAATCAAAACCCAAATGGAAAAGTAAAGATAAAATAATGCTTCTCGAGCGCCTCGAGCTTTATATTTCATCCGGCTTGCCGGTCGATCAGGCTTTGAACATTTGTGCTGAAGGACTGAAGAAAAAACAGAAAGTAGTTTTGTCTCGAATCGGCGAGTCCGTCCAAGCCGGCTCAAGCTTAGCTTCCGGCCTGCAAAGGGAAGTGAATCTTTCAGCCACGGTTTCCGGCCTCATCAAGCACGGCGAATCTTCCGGTTCGCTGGCCGGGAGTCTGCTGTCCGCCCGGCAACTTCTGGAGAGGCAGGAGGAACTTTTGAAAAAGTCCATTTCCGCTATGATTTACCCAGGTGTTATTGGCGGGTTTGCTTGTCTTCTAATTATCGGTCTTACGAGGGGAGTTTTGCCTCAGATTATTCCCATGCTTAAGAGTTTGAATGTTGAGTTGCCCTTTCTTACTCGGGCCGTCATTGCTTTTTCTGAAGGATTAAGTGCTTACGGCCTCTACATCTTGTTTGCCGCCATTGCCTGTCTGATTATTTGGCCGCTTCTTTATAAGAAGCAGAGAAGAATCGGATATTACGCTCAAGTTATTTTGATTCGTCTGCCTCTCGTCGGCTCGCTTTTCTACCGTTACTCCCTGATTGTTTTCTTGCGATCTTTAGGAGCTTTGGTTGATTCTGGAGTTCAAATAAATGTAGCGTATTCCGGTACAGTTCAAACGCTGACGCTCTTGCCGCTTCAGAAATATTTGCTTCAGTCGGAAAGTTCCATAAGCAAGGGTGTCCCTCTGGGAAAGATCTTATCAGTCAAACCTATTCCGTCATTTCTCGGCCCGCTTATTTCCGCCGGCGAGTCGTCAGGTAATCTGGGAACCTCCATTATTCGGGCCGCCTCCATCCTCGATCGGGAAATGGAACATTCCCTGAAGAAAATGACCGCTCTTATCGAGCCGATCATGATGATCGGACTGGGATTGGTGGTCGGGAGTATCGCTTTATCAATAATGATGCCAATTTATGACATTTCAAGAGTTTTACAAAAGTGAATTGTATAAATTGAATTTACAATCGGAACCTGAGGAAGAACTTCTCCTCTGGGAAGTCTCCGCAGACGATTTTGAGTCCTACTTCGCTCCTCCCTCCGGTTGGAGCTTCGAAGGACAAGCACAAAATAACCGAAAGATGAAGGAAAAAATGTTGCCTGCCCTTCGAAGCTCCGAGCTTGCGAGGAGCGAAGTAGGGCAACAAATTTTCCGGGCTTCCCAGAGAGGAAGTTCCTCACCTGGTTTCATGCTTCTCGATATAATTCTAGCCATGTCGTTGGCTGTCCTTTTCATCGCCATACTTTCGGAAGTCAAAATAAGCTCCGAAAAAATATTTTATTTTGCCAGAGATAAAAACGAATTACTCGACATTTACGATCTGGAAAAAGATAAATGGGCCGGTCTGACTGATTATGAATCTGTAAATTTGGCCAGCTCAAGTTCCGCTCAGAGATTGCCGTATGGCAATGAACGGAGCGAGACAAGTATTATTATTGCTTCCAGCTCGCTCGCTTATGCTGCGGTAGCAGCCGATTCCGACTATGACTTTTCAGAAGCGATTGGAAAAACCAACTGTTCTGTTGATTATTATGATCATTCCGTTCTGGGCTCTTATCTGTACTTTAAGAACAGAAATGGCAATCATTTGCCAGATTCTGCGGTGCCGAATGTGAGGCAAATTCTTTTACCAATCGATCCTCTTTTGCCTTTAACAGACCTGAAAGTCCGAAACGGCATTGCTTATCTTACAGCCGATTCCAATAAGTCGAGCGATCCGGATTTTCTGATCGCGGATATTAAAAGCACCCCCTCGACAAGCTCGGGGCAGGCACCACCTCCGACGATTTTAGCGTCTTTGAACACCGGTCCGGGTTTAGTGGCCCTTACAATTGCCTTTAATCGCGTCTATGCCGCCGCTCCCAGTACGGTCGGTCAACTACATATTATTCGTCTGAACAGCCTAGAATCGGTCGTTTTGGAAAACCGCTATAAATTACCCCTGCCTTATGCCACGGCCACGCCGCCTCTGGCCAGCTCAGTTTTCTATGAGAATAATAAAGTCTATTTGGGTACGGAGAAATGGGCTGGTGACGAATTTAACATTATCGACGTTAGCGATCCGGCCAACCCGCGAAAAACAGACGGTTTGGAACTTGATACCAAGGTTGAGGATATTTATGTTCGAGGCGGGCGGATATATTTGGCTACGCCCAATGAAGACCAGTTACGTTTGCTCGATGGTGACTTCTTGCCTCCGTCTACAATATCAACTTTCAAACCGCCCGGCTGGTCCCGCCAAAGCGGCAGAATTATTAACTTTTTTGAAAATGCCGTTCAGTTTGGTCGAGATTCTGGTGGTTACAATATCAATACAGATCCGGAAGCTTATGCCTTTGCGACGACCTCCTCCTCGACTTTGGTTCAGAATATATCGGCTGATTTGCCGGGCGGAGTTTATGGTCTCTTGGCTGACCGCTACCGAGCATATCTTGTTAGTCGCGAGCTCAATAAGGAGTTTCAGATTTTTGATCATTTCCTTACTGCCTCAACTTCGGTTTTCATTTCCTTGCCCATAGTGCCGCAAAGACTGACTTGTGATCGCGATCGTCTGTATGTTTTGGCTAAGGGCGCGCCGGTTATTTATGAAATTAATTTTTAAAAATATGAAAATGAACCCAGCGAAGGACTTGCCTTCCAGGAAGCCCGGAAAAAACTCTGCAGAGTTTTTTCCTCATCCTCGACGATTTTGTGCTCAAAATCGTCTGCGGAGACTTCCTGGAAAGCAAGTCCTTCGCTGGGTTCTACTACAAGAAAATATTTTCAGAAATAAAGGCCTGGCACTGATCGAAGTTATTATTTACGCTACTCTTTTATCTTTTTTACTGTTCAGTCTGCTCAACTTTTTTTACGAGGAGGCCGCGGCCGGTTTTCGTTTGTTAAACATGATTTGGCTTACGAATTAAGTTCTCCTTGACCGGGAAATATAACAAAGAAGAAATATGACAATCATTTTGCAGAAAGAAAACAATCGCGGATTCATGGCTTTGATAGCTGTGATTCTGCTCGCGACTGGCGCTCTGGCGTTTTCGTTGGTGGTCCTGTCTTCTTCGTTTACCTATTTTCAGGCGACCAATAAGAGGGAAATGCGGATCCAGGCCGGGTTGAACGCAAAGGCTTGTCTGGATGAAGTCAGTTTGATGGTGATCCAAGATTATTTTCTGGCGGGGGAAATTGAAATAAAGGAATTTGGCTGTGCAGCGACGATTGATAATGACGGGAATGGGAATTATAGTCTGGAAGTGAAGGCCTTTTTGGGTACGGTTTCTGAAAAAGGGAAGCGAATGCTGAAAGTAAGTGGCAATCTTGTGCAGGTACTTTGAGAGGAGGTTTTTTAGGGCTAATCTTTAAAATAACCTCCCAAAAACCCTAATTTTAGGCCATATAATGACTTTCATCGTAAGGATGTTGCAAAAGTGCTTGACAAAAAATGTGGGTATGCTATACTATTGTGGTCAGGATCAGGGTAGGGTAGCTAGCAATCCTGAGGTGTTTGCCAAAAGGCGAACATTCGGTTCTTTTAAATAAGGGGAGGGTATCCTCACGAAGGAGCCTCGGAGTTTTCCGGTAAACTCTGCAGACCGTTCAATCTGCGAATGTACGGGTATGGCAAATCGCTGCGCAAACTGGGAATGACTGGGATGTCACTCGCTTTAATAGCATTTGCCAAACGGTATCCCGTTCGCTTCTATATTTATAAGATCATGCCGTGTAGAAGCGTTCTAGACCAGTGACTACACTGTCGCTGGAAACCTAGACCCAACAAGCGGTCGGGTGTCGGTAGGTGTGACCTATCTGCGGTAAGCCAACGAGGATCTGAAGTTGTATCACTATGAAAGTTAGTGCTACTTCTGAAGATTCTCCAACGGGGCAACCAAGGAGAATGTTGGAAAATTGCGAAAAACGGTTCCGACTTTACCCCTAAAAGTGGTCAGGGGGGCGGCACCTGCGAGCTATGCTCAAAGGTGAAACTGGAACGAATGTTCATTGCCACACGGTCTCCGGCGTCGTCACAAAACGAAGTCGGACTAGGCTCGGGAGCATTTTGGCAAGTTGCCAATCTAGCTCCCGGGCCTTTTCTTATTGTTTTTTGATATGCGGAGGTTAAACCTCTACAACCCTTACCTCGCTTTCAAATGCATATAAATATCCTCGATGGCTTTAACCGCGTCGCCGGCGGCGATATTGTTCTGGTGATAGAGTCCGTCCGTGCAATCGCCGGCCGCCCAGATGCCGGAAGTTTCCGTGGCTTGGGTTTTGAAATCTATAGGGACGCGGTTGAATTCATCAAGCTTTATAACTTCTTTGGCGAAATCAGTATTGGGCAGAGAACCGATCTCGACGAAAACGCCCGTCACTTTGAGTTCAACATCTTTCTTGGTTTTGCCATCCGTGTAAGTGATGGATTCCAAAAACTTTGTTCCTTTAACTTCTTTGGGAATAGCGAAGGTCAAGACTTTGGCTTTGGGATTGGAGCTCACTTTCTCGATCGTGCCTGGATCGGCTTTGAAGCGGTCGCTCCGATTCATGATAGTCACGCTTTTGCAATAAGCGAGAAGCTGGGCGGCGCTTTCGAAGGCGGCATTGCCTCCGCCCACTACTACAACATCCTGATCGGAGTACATTGGGCCGTCGCAGGTGGCGCAGTATGTAAGACCCTTGTGTTCATAAGTATCAGCCCCCGGAATTTCCAGTCTCCGTCTATGACTTCCCGAAGCGATGAGTATTGCTCTGGCCTCGTAGCTGTTTTTATCTGTTTTTATTTCAAAGCCCGTTTTGATTTCATCTTTCGTGTTTATCTTCTTACCTCTTACCTCCAAGCTCTTACTTGCCCTTCGTAGCTCCGAGCTTGCGAGGAGCGAAGTAGGGGCTCCTATGTTCCTACAACTCTCTCCCTCTCTTATATCCACAACATCGGACGCGTAAGCCTTAACATGCGTTTCCAACCTTTTCGATAATTCCAAGCCGGAAATTCCAACCTCTCCGATCCAGTTCTCAATCTTCTCGGAAACATTGCTTTGACCGAGCCAATCTCGGGTAATGAGGACGGTTTTGAGGCGCTTTCTCGCAGCATAAACGGCCGCGGCCGCGCCGGCCGGTCCTCCACCAATGATTGCCAGGTCGTAAGTCATGATTGAGTTATTCTAGCATAAGTTTTGGTGCTGAGAAGATATGGCTTGAAGAGAAGCGGGAGATTGCCTCTCTGGGAAGTCTCCGCAGACGATTTTGAGCACAAAATCGTCGAGGATGAGGAAAAAACTCTGCAGAGTTTTTTCCGGGCTTCCCAGAGAGGCAATCTCCCGCTTCTCTTATAACTCACAAACTCTTTTCAATTCAATAAGATCGGTCGCCGTAAGCTGACTATTATTACCGGAATTGTAAGTATACATGATGGCCTTAGGATCACTGACGTGTTCGAGGCCGAGGGCGTGGCCGAATTCGTGAGCCAGGACGCGGTAAAGTTTGTCGTAATCTTTGTATTGGTAAATGTTAATCCGGACGCCGTTTTTGTCGGAGACATATTCGCCTTCCTGGAACTCCGGTCCGTTGGTTTGGCCGACCTTATTGTAAGCGGAAACATTCTGATTGATTTCCTTGCCGATGGTATTGAGTTGGTCCGCGACGGAATTGAGATTGGCTACGGTCCTATTCAAAGATTGGCTAGCTTCATTAACACTTTGAGCTTGACCATTCAAAGCCTGTCTCTGGCTTTCTAATGTCGCGAATTGATCTCGCGGAGCGCCGCCTTGGCTATTCCAATAAGCTACGGTCTTCTCATACTGGATTTTACTGGATTCATAAGCGGAGATTAAGGATTGGACCTGAGCTTTCTTGCTTGTATATTCAGCTTTAAGCGAATCATATTGAACCTTAAGGCTATCGAAGGAACTTTTGCCGCTATTAATAGTTGTGCCGATATTATTTTGAACAACAGTGGCTTGTTGGCGGCTATCGTAAATGAGGTTAATTTTAAGGTCGCCTTTATCCGAGTAAACCAGAAGTTCTTTGCCCAAAGCTTGGTTCCAAAGTTTTGCTGAAGAGTCTAGAATGGCCAGAAGCTCGGAGTCCTTGATGCCAAATTCCGGATCGATTTGACGAATTGAAAAAGTTAAAGGCTCACTGCAAGGCTTACTCAAGCCAACGCGAATCAAAGCACTTTTGTAAGCGCCTAAATAGTTGGCGCGGTTGTAATAGACTATGCCGGAAAGGACGGCAACAATGAGGAGGTAGAAAAGGAATTTACCTAACTTGGAAAGTAAGCGCATGAGGTAAGTATAACCTACTTCAGCCTCGACCTTCGGAGGAAAGCCGGTATCGCGCCCCAGTCGTCATCGTCATCTTTATTTTCTTTCTCAGCTTCTTTCTTTTCAACTTTCTCAGCAACTGTCGCTGTTTTGGTTGGTTCGGGTGGAGGATTGAAGATCTTGCCTTTCTCGGTGTTGCGCTTCAAGAGATTGTTGAGAGGGGACTCGATAACATTGGGAGCGGCCGGCGAGCCGGTCAAACTTTTGGCTGCGCTCGACGAGCTGACATTTTCTGGGAAGCCGGTGGCGATAACAGTAATCTTGATTTCGTTCTTCTTCAGCTTGTCGTCGCGGACCGTACCGAAGATAATCTTGGCTTCGGGATCGATGGACTCGGTAATGACTTTGGCGGCATCTTGGATCTCGAACATGGTCAGGTCCTCGCCGCCGGCAATGGAGAAAAGAACGCCTTTGGCGCCGGCAATGGAGACATCGAGAAGGGGAGAATTGATGGCGGCTTTGGCGGCATCAATGGCCCGGTTCTCGCCGGAAGCCGAACCAATGCCCATGAGGGCTGAGCCGGCGTTTTCCATGACGGTCCTGATATCGGCGAAGTCGATGTTGATCAAACCGGGGGTGGTGATGAGGTCGGAAATGCCTTCGACGGCTTGGCGGAGGATTTCATCGCACATGGCGAAAGCGTTCTTGACGGTGGTCTCTTTGCCGATGGCCGAAAGGAGGCGGTCGTTGGGAATGACGATGATGGCATCAACTTCTTTCCTTAGATCTTCGAGGGCGGCTTCGGCGATCCGGGATCTCTGGCGGCCTTCGAAATAGAAAGGTTTGGTGACGACAGCCACAGTCAGACAGCCGAGTTCTTTGGAAGTTCGGGCAACGATGGGGCTGGCGCCCGAACCGGTTCCGCCGCCCAAGCCGCAGGTCACGAAGACCATGTCGGCCCCTTTGACGGTCTCCTGAACATCTTCCTTGGTCTCTTCGACAGCTCGGCGGCCGAGATCGGAATTCATGCCGGTGCCGAGGCCGCGGGTCAAGTTCTTGCCGATATTGATGCGCTTCTTGGCCAAAGAGCGGTGGAGATCCTGGGAGTCGGTATTGATAGCAATGAAGTCGACGCCCTTAACCTTGGAGGCGATCATGTGGTTAACGGCATTGCCGCCGGAACCGCCCACGCCGAGGACCTTGATCCGGGCGAAAGCTTCGATATCGGGAGTAATGTTGGGCATGAGCTGTATATTACCACAGGCTTTCCTGAATACAAGTAAATGGGGCTTGGTTAAGCCGTAGTAGGACATTCAGAGGGAAGAGCGTCAAATGATTGACGAATAGAAGTAAAAGTGCTATAATAGCAGAGAATTTAGAAACCGGTCATGCCCATTAGTATCCGTTTGGAGGACGGAGAGGTCTGGGCAAGGATTGTTGTTTGAAAAGGGAAAGAAATGAATCGTATCCACAAGTTGTTGGTTGCCGTCATGTTGGCTGTCTCTTTATTGGTGTCCTTGGGAGCCGAGACAAATAGTTGGGAACCGCACGGGTTTGTCTCCCTGCGGGCCTGGGATCACTACTTATCATACCGATTGGGCACGGCGCCCACTCGGACGCCGGCGATTTGGGGCGAGGCCGAAGTCTGGTTGCAGAGAGGCTTCTATGTTAACTCCTTCGGGAGTTGGTCAGTGTGCGAAGATCCCGCCCAGAAGATGGGCAACCAAATTGATTTCGTCTTGGGTAAGCGGTGGACGCTTCCTCAGCCGACGAGAATCAAGCTCGATCTCAGTGTTCGTTACTCCAACATCGCCCCGGTGGGCGACTGGTCGGAGGCGGACGTGGGTTACGTGAACCTTGTCCTCAGCCGGGACTTCCAGGTCACTTCCAACCAGACTATCCGTCCGCATGTGTATAGCGAATGGATGGGATGCCTCAGGGACTTTGGAGGGGGCACCTTGATTGAGCAGGCAGGTTTCACCTACTTGTGGAGGAATCCACTCGGCATTCGTCGGCTCACATTCTCCGACTGCAATTCGTTTTCCTACGCCGGTGCGTGGGGGACGATTCCGGAAGCCTTCTTCTTCAGAGCTGATGTCGGCTTGAATTGGCAGATCAGCTCTAAATGGGAGATGATTCTCCCAGGCTGTCGGTTTATCCACGGCCTCGATGGCCGACGGAAAGCCGACAAGTCCTTGATGGCCGGACTGAAATACAAATTCTAGTCCGGAAAAAATGGTGGTACACCCACCCCGCGTGAAGAGCGGTGAGAGAGTTCACTTCAACAATTTAGCCCCGCGGTTCCGAAAGGATTCCGCGGGTTTTTGTTGCGAGGCGAGGCCTCGCAGAAAAAAACAGCTGCAGGGCGATTTTCGCTAGGAAAGACCTCGCGTTTGCGAGGCGAGGCCTCACAAACTCCCGAGAAACACCCAGAGTGCTATCAATGTCACTATCACCTCAACATAAAAAACCCACATCTTAGTCCAGTCGCCGGTTAAGAACTTCCAGTAATAGGCGAAGGTTCCTTTTTGGCCAGGTATGTCACGCTCGACAAACTCGTGGATGCAGTATCTTTTGTGAGAATATGGCCATAACCAGGCAATACCTGATTCGATCGAGTCGAAGATAAAA
The DNA here is from genome assembly GCA_041667005.1 of Minisyncoccota bacterium. Classification (GTDB taxonomy): domain Bacteria; phylum Patescibacteriota; class Minisyncoccia; order Phycocordibacterales; family PALSA-1337; genus C7867-002. The sequence continues at coordinate 11,392 of JBAYFW010000024.1, forward strand.
TGAGACCAAGAGCCGGCTAGAATAAGCCAGCCGACAGTTGAGACGAATTGCGAGTTTAGAATTGATCCTATTGCCACGATAGCCAAACTGAAAAGTAGCCAGACTACTGGCGCATGAGTGAAATATATACGATGGTTGGCAACGACATCTTTCTTTTTTCTAGAAGGAAGATTGTCAAAATAGTAGCGGAATAGATCGATGTCCGGTCCTTCGCCGGCCAGGGTTCCGATAATATAAAGGGCAATGGTCTGGTTGTGGCTGAAATCAAGACCGGAGAAATGCAAAATCGCTGTTGTTACCAAATAGCCGCTGGCGAGATGTCCGGGTAAGACCATGGAGATATTTAAGCAGAAACAGGGGGTTTGGTCATTTGGTAAATAAGTCAAAAATTAAAAGGCAAAAGTGAAAGTTTAAAGTAAAAAGTAAATCGCCGGTATTTAGTACTTAACACTTTTACCTTTCACTTTTGCCTTTTCATTTTTGACTTGGCTTCTCTAAGGGAGGAACTGCTTTATCCCCCTCACCGTCTTCTTCCAAATATTTCTTAAATACACATCCGCATTGCTGATCTCCGGACTTTCTTCCGCATGGAGGCCCCAGATGCAAAGACCATAAGCGACTGCCCAGGTGGCATCTTTGAAGGAAGATTTGCTATCAAGGGGACCGATGGTGCCGATTCGTGAAGGCAATTTCAAAGCGGCTTTGGCCAGGACGTCGACTGAATTCAAGCCGGAGCCACCGCCGGTAATGATAATGCCGGCTGGTAGGAGGCCGTTCCGGCCGATTTTTTTCAGATGAGCTTCGATCAGTTCGAAAATATCGGAAAGGCGGGCAGCGATGATTTCCTCAAGTTTTTTTCGTGGATAGGAGGAACCGGTGATCGCTCCGATCTTGATCTGCTCAGCTTCCTCGAGGGGAACTTTGAGGCCCAAGGCGATATCGTTGGTGATGTCGGTCGAGCCGATGGGGAAGACTTCGAGCGAAGTGGGAATGTTATTTTCGAAAACGGCGATCGAGACCGTCTCGGCTCCGATATTGGCCAAGACACAGCCGGCTACTTTCTGAGTTTTGGAAAGAGTCACGAAACCGGCGGCGATGGGGGCGGCGATGATGTCTTCGACTTCGATACCGGCTTCATTGACGGCGTTGATCAGGTCCGAGACGTGGTGCTCGAGACAAGTCACGAAAAGAGTTTTCTGCTCGATCTTATTACCTTTCAAACCTTCCGGCTTGCCGAGGGCGGGAAAGCCGTCGATCTTGTACTGGATGGGAATATCATAAATGATCCTGCGGTTGGCAATGGCCGCTTTGGGAATGTCTTTCTCGCATTGTTCTTCCAGATTCTTGAGATCAAGAGAGGTGATCTCGGTGTCGGCTCGCGAGGTCATGACGAAACTAGTGACGGTTACCCCGGAAAGTCCGATGCCGGAAATACCGATAAAAGCCTTTTTGACCTTAACCGCCGCTTTTTCTTCGGCGATAGCCAGGGCTTTCTTGATGCTATTGGCGACATCGCGGACATTGGTGACGTAGCCGTGCCTAAGGCCGCGCGATTCGGCCATACCCACGCCCAAGACTTTGGGGAAACCCTTCTCGGTTTTCTCTTTGACACTGGCAATAACCACTTTGACATGGTAGGTGCCGACATCTATTCCGGTAATGATATTTCTGGCCATGAGATTTTCTTCATGTCATTGTACTACATCAAGAGGTCACTTCAAATGGAGAGGGGCGTGGATAAAGAAGTTTTTCCCTAGGTCCGACCGTGGGGAAAGTGGTATACTTTAATATGATGGCACAATAAATCGCCTGAAAAATGAATTGTTTAAACCATTCGAATAGTAACAAGACCGGCTTCACC
>JBAYFW010000025.1:0-13002 GCA_041667005.1 Minisyncoccota bacterium
GCCTCTGACCATTCGTGTATTCTTGGTGATCTTCGACCAGTTCCAAAGATCGAAACAAACCGTGTCTCTGAACAATTACGACGGTACTATTGACCGTCAAGATCGGAGCTTTGCCATTGCTGGCAAGCGTAACCTGACAATCGGTCAAGTCTCTCAAGAGTGCCTCGAGAGTGTCTGTCGGTCCGTCAGATCCCCATTTGTGGTAGGGAATGCCGGACTGATCAAGGATCTCCAATGCTTGAACCTGGATCATAAACGCCCTGATACCAGGAGTATCAAGACCCAGGACTTCATTTTTGGTGTGCGGCATACCCTCCCTCCTTTCCGGTTGTTTTATACGCTATTTTGCGCTATTCTGCAATGGCTTGAAAGGAATGTCGCCTTCATCCGATGTTCATCGGATTACGGCGTACCAAATCCCACCTTCGTTCTGTAACACACAGAACTATGGCGAGGCACAGTGCGGGATCGGCTAATGGTAGGCCGCGACCCTCTGGAGGTCGTTATCTTGGTTCGAATCCAAGTCCCGCAGCATTATTGATTAATTATTTTACCCGATGATTATTGATTTCTTTAATTCTAGTTTTTTTGTTTCACTGACGACAATTCTTACAGCGTTTGCTGCATGGGCTATATATAGTAATCAGAAAAAGAATTACAAAGTTCAGGCGGCAAGAGTTTTGATTACTGAAATCAGAATTGCTGAGAGTAGAATTGAGCAAATAAAAAATAAAATGAATGATGCGGTTCCTGCAGATTTGCCTCCAGTTTTCCCAACAAAGAGCTGGAAGACATACTCCCACCTATTTATAAGTGATTTTGACCAAGATGAGTTAAAGAGACTCAACTCTTTTTATGATTATGCTGAACTAGTTGAAGAATTCGCAAAAAAGGACAATGACTTTTTCTGGGTAACAACAGAAGAGCGTGCGAAGGTTACCGTGCAAAAGGTCGCTGATTTTATTTGTGAGTCTATGTCATTGCCAGTCGATCAGAGAAATATTTACATTCAAAACAAGAGAGATGAATTGAGTATAAAATTTGATTCATTCAATCTACCGTATTCACCGATCAAGACAATGAATGTTATCAAGAAGCTTCTTCCAAATATTCCGGATATCACAACTTCTAGTTGCGGATCAAAACTAAAGTCTCTTGCCAAAATTAAAGCCTAGTCCCATAATGAGTATTATTAGTGCACGCTCAAGTCGCATCGAAATGGTAGAATGAAGTTAATAGAAACCGGCAATCTGGGCTTGACCAACCACGGTTCTAGCCCGAATAGGTCAGCAAAAAATGCCCAATATTAACCCAACGAAATATGTGATAATGCTTTCTGACGCGCTAAGGAAAAGAGGCGTTGTTTTAGAAGTTGAACATTGGGATGGATACAAGCATGTTGATATTTACATACCCAGTGACCATCTATATATCGAGGTTGATGGTGTACCACATTCAACGAATATAACAAAGATCATTGCTGATTTTAATCGAGACTACTTTTCTTTCAAAGGTGGATTCTATACAAAACATATTACAAACGAACTAATCGAGAATCATTTAGAAGAGATAGCTGACGCAATTGCGACTATTGCAAAAAATGCACCCAATAAGATAGGAGAAAATCTGCATAAATAATATATCAATAAGATGAATCAAAATGATATGAACGAGTGGAAGAAAGATATAGGAGAAGCTGAACATTCATACCCGCATTTCGCAAATGGTCCATTTATCCGGGCTCTGTTTAAATCTGCTCAAGAAATTAGTAGCGTTAGTCAACATGTAATGCGTCTTTCGGGATCAGTTGATAAGTCAAACGAGCACTTAACAGTGCTGAATACAAACCTTAAACAAGCCGCAACTTCTTCGGATAAACATTCTAATGCAATGAAGTATCTTACATTTGGTCTTGTGTTTCTTGGGCTTGCTCAAGTTGCCGTCGCTTATCTTTCATATCATGCTCAAAATAGTGAAATAGACATGCGAAAAAACTGTTTCAAGTCTGTTTTGAATACTTCTAATATCGACCTAAACTATAAAAATTGTCTGAGAAATAATGGTCTTAAAGAATGATTTTGACTATATGGTTCAAGTCTCGTTTAGCTTGCATGATAACTACTTCTCCATCCTTTTTTGATGTAATATTTAACCATCATGAAAATCGAGGAACTAATCAGTTTGGCGGATTTCCTGCAGGACTTCTCGAACATTAAACGGTCGGTTAGGATCAAGGATCACCCTGATCTGGAAAATGACGCCGAACACAGCTACATTCTTGCCATATCGAGCTGGTATATAGCCGAAAAATTACATTTGGAGGTTAATAAAGAGCGGTTGTTCGAATATGCCCTGGCCCATGACCTTGTTGAAGTCTACGCGGGGGACACGGATCCGAATAACAGCTCAATCGAGCATATCGCTTCGAAGTCTGAACGGGAAAAAGCGGCTTTGGTCAAGATTCAAAATCGTTTCCCTGATTTCCACTCTTTGCACAAAGCTATAGAGAATTACGAAGAACTTAAAGATACTGAGTCGCAGGTTGTTTACCTGACTGACAAAATTTTACCGGTTATCAATACTTATCTATCGAAAGACTCCTATTATAGAGACAGCGGAGTTTCCTTTGAGAAGTGGAAAAGCTGGATTGAGTCCAAGATGGATGTGGCCAAACTAAATCAGCCGGGCTTCGTGGATCTTATACAGCAGCTGTCTGATTTTCTTGAGAAAAAGAGAGGGATGTTTAATTCGGGATAGAAAATTGATTTCGTCTCGCATAACCAATTAATTCACAAATGATGTCAAAAAAGTTTTTTATTATTCCCGGTTTCAAAATGACTGCAAGTCATAAGTCTTTCTCGTGGCTGACCGAATACTTGGCTCACAAGGGTTATTCCGTTCTTAAAGTTCCCGTAGATTGGCGTTATACAACAATTTCTGATAACGCTCAAGAATTCAAAGATTTTTTTAATAAGAATAAAGGTGCCATCAATTATATACTCGGATTTTCCTATGGTGCGGTGATTGCTTTTATTACCGCCAATGAACTTTCGCCCAATAAGTTATTCCTTTGTTCTCTGAGCCCGACTTTTTCTGAGGATCGTGCCTGGGAAAGGAAATGGATAAAGTACATCGGAAAGCGGCGATACGAGGATTCACTGGGGAGGTCTTCGCTTGAGATTGCAAGAGTCTTGCGTATTCCGTCAGTCTTATTTTGTGGCGAAAAGGAGGCGGTGAAGTATCCCGCGCTTATTAAGCGTTCTAAAGAAGTCTCTCAAAAGGCAGCTGGATCTAAGTTAGTCATGGTTAAGGGAGCGCCTCATCAGATTGATTTTCTTGAATACATTGAGGCGATTAAAAGAGAGATTGAAGCATTGTGAATGCCTAAATTAATGCTACTCCGATGTCTCGTTAATTTGCTACACTTCAACCATGTCCGCATACCAGACATAGTTTTATATTGTAAAAGAGCGCGAAAAGCGTAAAATAGTGCCATATCGGAAGCGGAAGAATCAAGAATATTGGAAAATATGACGAAAAAGAATCAAATTATTCCAAATAACAGTTTTACGGAATTCCTACTGTACACTACGCCGGATGGCAAGGTCAAAGTGGAGATCTTTTTGCGTGACGAAAACATATGGCTGACTCAAGATAAAATCGCCCACTTGTTTGGCGTTCAAAGACCGGCAATCACCAAGCACCTCAAGAATATTTTTGAAAGTGGTGAATTGATTGAAAATCAGGTTAGTTCCATTTTGGAACATACCACTCAACATGGCGCTTTGGAGGGAAAAACACAGACTCAATCCGTCAAGTTTTACAATCTAGACGCTATTCTTTCCGTCGGATACCGGGTCAACAGCGCCCAAGCCACTCAATTTCGCATTTGGGCCACGGAGAGGCTGAAGGAATACATCATCAAAGGTTTTACCATGAACGACGAGAGACTCAAGGATCCTAACGGATTTTTTGGACACGACTATTTCGAGGAGCAATTGGCGCGGGTCAGGAACATTCGTTCCAGTGAACGGCGCATGTATCAAAAAGTGACGGACATATATGCCAAATGCAGCGCCGATTACGATCCGAATAGCGACATAACGGAGCGATTTTTTGCCACGGTTCAGAACAAACTGCATTTTGCCGTCACGGGGAAGACGGCGGCGGAAATCGTCAAGGAACGGGTGAATAGTCGCAAAGAGAACCTGGGTCTTACCTCCTGGAAGAATGGTCCGAAAGGCGAGATTAGGGAGACGGATGTGATTATAGCCAAGAATTATCTGCAGGAAGAAGAGTTGGATGATTTGAACAGAATAGTGACTATGTATCTCGACTATGCCGAATTGCAGGCCATGCGTGGCATCGTCATGCGTATGAAGGATTGGGTAGCCAAGCTCGACTCATTTCTCAAGTTTAACGAGCGGGACATACTGGCAGATTCCGGCAAGGTCAGCCGCGAGGTGGCGGAGGCTCTAGCATTAAAGGAATACGAGAAATACCGGATCACCCAGGACCGGAATTATATCTCCGACTTCGATCGTCATGTGAATGGACTGGTTGATTTCATCGGAAAGAACAGCAAAACAAAAAATAGTAAGTTTAAAAAATAACATAAACCACCATGATATCGCACAAAAAAATCTTCTTAATCTTGCTCACCCTTATCATCCTCGGAGGGGCGGTTGTTTATTACCTAAACTCAAACAGCGATGAGCGTCGCAATACCCCTCCAGCGCAGAATGCGGGCGAAAGCGGAGGAGTCGATCCTAAGAATGCCACATACCGGATTGAGGGAAAGAGTGTAACTTTGGTGAACGGTCTTTCAGTCACACCGGTCGCTTCCGGTTCGGCCGCGATGGTTACTACCCGGTATTTCGGCAATGAAGTCAAACATGATTTCGATGGCGACGGTCGGATAGATACGGCTTTTATCTTGACGCAGACCACCGGTGGCAGCGGGACATTCTATTATCTGGTCGCCGCTCTTTATGAGCCCGAGGGCTATGTCGGCTCGGAGGCATTCCTAATCGGAGATCGGATCGCGCCGCAGATCACATCTATGTTGGACGACCCCGCTACTCCCGAGGTTATCGTTGTCAATTTCGCGACGCGGAAACCAGGTGAAAGTTTTTCCGCGTCGCCTTCCGTAGATCAAAGCTTGTGGCTCAAGCTCGATCCGAAAACGAGGCAGTTCGGCCAAGTTGAAAAAGATTTCGAAGGCGAAGCCGATCCGGATCAGCTCACTCTTGGCCTGAAGACTTGGAATTGGGTCAGGACGACCTACAACGACGGTCGTGTCGTAACGCCGAAAAGGGACACCTTCACTCTGACGTTAAAAGCGGACAAAATTTTTTCCGCCAAGACCGATTGCAACGGCGTGGGTGGCGAGTACGCAGTGAGTGGAAACAAAATCACCTTTACAAAGATGATGTCGACGCTGATGTTTTGCGAGGGCTCGCAAGAGCAAGACTATTCAAAGATGCTGGGTGAAGTAGAGAGTTATAAATTTACTTCAAAAGGAGAGCTGGTTTTTGGTCTGAAAACGGATACAGGGAATATGATGTTTAGGTAAAAAGTTTGTTGTGGTAAGGCTACCTAAGTCTTGCAGCATTTTGATGGACTATTTGCGAAATTCGCATTATACTTTTAGGTATGCAAACGCCCAACTCCCAAATCGTCATCTATAAGAACCAAATTTGAAGAATTGACTTGCCGGATTGCCGATATTCGCACATCCGAGAAGCGATTCTACAGGAAGATTACCGATATTTACGCGACCAGTGTCGATTATGATCCGACCGACGAGCAGAGCATTCTATTTTTTAAAACGGTACTAAATAAAAGCTGATCATCAAAAAGCATTAAGAAAAATAGTGTATAATCCACCTATGACATCCTCAACCAAAAACATCGTTATCCCTTTGATTGTCATCGCTGTTTGCGCCGTGGTGTATGTTTCTATTCGAGCCAGATCCTCTAACGTAGCCTCTATCGATCCTACTCTCAAAAATGTGACCCTTTCTGGCCTATATGTTTGTTTGCCTCACGCTAACAAAACAGGACCGCAGACTGAGGAATGTGCTTTTGGGATTCAGACCGATGATGGTATTTATTACGCTGTCAATTTTGGGGCCTCGGCTGGCGCTCAAGAACAATTCCAGAGCAAAGTCCATATCAAGGCAGAGGGTTTTCTTGTTTCCAAAGAGGCTCTTAATACCGACCAGTGGAATAAATATGATATGAATGGAATCTTTACCATTACAAAAATGATCGAACCGGTAAATATCTAGAAACGCTTGACTGTGGTTTCCGAACTTGAATATGCTAAACTTTCATTATGTTCGAGATGCCAAGCAATGCTTTCGAAGATCCTGCTTCCGAACAAGAGGAGGCGTATGAAGCCTATTTGGCCGAAAATCCAATCACAGAAATTCGGCCGGAAGATCGGAAAGATTGCGCGGAAAAGGTGGCCGCTCTTGAAGGCTTGATTGGTAGATTCGAAGGAGAATTTGATCTTAAAAAGCTTTTAGCTATAGACAAGCTGACCCCGGAGGAGGCTCCGAGACATCCGCTTAGAGAGCCGGCACGAAAGGCTCTCAATCCCATTTTCGAGCATTTGAAATTCTTAGAGAACGAGACGAATATTTCTCGAGACCAATTGGAATCATTAAAGAGTCATTGCCATCGTCTTTCACAGGCTGTTGGAATTATCAATAATAATCGAGTTGACCATAAAAGATAAACTATGAAAATCTTCATCGCCGGCAGCATGAGTTTCGCCAAAGAAATTATCGAGACTAAGGAAGTTCTGAAGAAACTGGGTTTTGATTCCGATTTCGCGCCCGATACTTACGAATGCTTCCATAACGCCCACCTCAACCTCAATGAGAACCTCACTCATATGGAGAACCATGACATTATCCGGGCCAGCATGGAGGCACAGGATAAGTGTCAAGCTATCTTGCTCCTCAATTATCCGAAAAACGGTATTGACGGCTACATCGGTTCCAATTGCCTGATGGAGCTTGGCTTGGCTTACTACCTGAAGCAACAAATCTTTCTTCTCTATCCGCCTCCGCCCGTTGAGAAGGCTCGATACAGCGTCGAGGTTACTCATATGAAGCCCATTATTCTAGAGGGGGAGGTGGGAAATATTAAAAAGTATTTGAATAATTAAATTATATGAAAATTACAATTTGCGGGAGTATCAAATTTGCCAAGAATCTGGTTGAAATCTATCACCAGGTTGAAAAGCTAGGTCATCAGCCTGAGATGCATGAGCAAATGTTTGGATTGGCGGACGGCACAGCCGACCAGCTTAAGCATGTCGCCAAAGGCGTGGAGACTAGCGAGATCAAAACCAAATATAATTTTATAAAATGGTGGTACAACTCCATTATAAATAGCGACGCTATCTTAGTTTGTAATTTCGACAAGGGCGGCATTAAGAATTATATCGGCGGCAACGTCCTAATGGAAATTGGTTTTGCCTATGTCAATGATAAAAAAATCTTTTTATTGAATCCTATCCCGGACGAAGTTTCTTATGCCGATGAAATAAAGGCTATGGCCGGTCTGGTTTTAAATGGCGATTTGAAGGGTATTAAATAGGGGTTGCTTACGCTTGTCTTATGATTATGTCGTTAGGTGTTAGGATTAAATTATGACCAAATATGTTCTGAATTCCGGCGGGATGAGAAATAAGCCTGATTTGGCTAAGAAATTTTTCGCTGAGGTTTTAAAAGGGTTAGGGAAAGAACCGCAAATACTCACTTGTTACTTCGCCCGGCCTCGCCAAGATTGGGAGCAATTGTTCAAGCAAGACCAGGAAGAATTACCGAAAATATTTCCAGAGGGCGTTAAGCCAATCCTTGAACTGGCTTTTCCGGCCACTTTTGAAGAACAGATAAGAAGGTCTGAGGTTATTTTCCTGCGCGGCGGCGATGATCACTTGATCCAATACTGGCTGCGGCAGTTTGATCTGCCGAAGATTTGGGAAGGGAAGGTGGTAGCTACCAATTCGGCTAGTTCCCATGCTCTAGCCAAATACTTCTGGACATGTGATTGGAGAGAAAAGATGAATGGTCTGGGAATCCTATCTCTGAAATTTTTAGCCCATTACCAATCTTTCTATGGTAACAATGACCCGCGTGGTCCGGTGGATTGGGAAAAAGCTTATGAAGAATTGAAATCCTATGGCGATCAAACTTTACCGATCTATGCTTTGAAGGAAGGAGAATATGTGGTGGTGGAGAAGTAATATATGTAAGATTATATAAATAAACTATTCACTCAAATGAAAACTATTCTTCATATGGCTGTCTCAGCTGATGGCTACATTGCCAAGCTTGATGGCAATTCGGACTGGGTTTCTCCTATTGATGTGCAATTGTTTGAACAGAGGGTCAAGGAAGCTGGCTGTCTAATTGTTGGCAGGAAGACTTTCGGCCAATATACAGGAGATGTTTATCCCATTGCCGGTGTAATAAATATAGTCTTAACATTAGGGGTAGCCAAGAGTAGCGACAAGGACGTGATTACTGCGAATTATCCTGAGCAGGCGCTAGAAATAGCCAAAGAGAAAGGCTTCTCAAAAGTAATGCTTGTTGGAGGCGGGAAAGCGAATGGCTCTTTTCTTCGGTCTGGTCTCATAGATGAGATCTTTCTTTCTGTCCATCCTATTGTTTTGAACAATGGTGTTAAATTATTTGAAGGATATTCTGAAAAAGTCGACATGACTCTTCTCGACAGTACCGAAATAGGTGAAGGTTTAGTCCAATTGCACTATAATGTAATGAATAAAGCATGAAAAACCACACTCTCAAAGAACTCCAGACATATTTCGCCGAAAAATCAAAAGAACGAGGTTTTGATAAGGAGACGGCGCAAGATACCTTGCTTTTGATGATGGAAGAGGTGGGGGAGCTGGCTCGGGCCGTGAGAAAGCAATCTGGAATAAAAACCGATAATAAATCTAAGATATATCCGATTCAGGAAGAACTGGCGGACATTCTCATTTATCTTTTGCATATTTCGAACATTTTAAAGCTGGATCTGGAAGAATCATTCTGGAAGAAAGAGGAGGAGAATAAAAAGCGGGTTTGGAAATAATCTGTTATGATTATCGCATGACAATAGAATGGAATAAGGTAACATGGTATTCAAAGCTCGGCGCTCTTATTTTGTTTGTTATCGTTGTTCCGTTTCTAACTTTTTATATTGGCAGAGAATACGAGCGGATTTTCGCTTTTTCGAAGGCAATTATTCCTTTATTTGCAAACAACAAAGCCGTTCAAAGTGAAGAAGCTCCGTTTGTACCAAGGGCAACTATTCCGGTATATTCTAATGACGAAGTTATTCAGTCACAAAAAAGCAAATTCACAGTCGGTCTAAATATTGAAGGGATAGATCCTTACGATATCGCTTATGCGCCGGTACCTCAGTTAGATGCTCAGACCCCGACTACATCACCATTGACTGACTCGGAGACTGGATCAATCTCCTTATTTAGCGGGAGAAGGTTCGATTTGGGTTCCAAGGAATTCGCTTATTTTATCGATAAAGATATGATCGGATATGCCAGGATGGGTGGTATTCCAACAGCTATCACACTTCAGAGTATGAAGTCGGGTGGAACGGGATATTTTCCTAGCCTTGTTCTCTATCAAAGTGATAAAAACCTTTCTCCAAAAATCGTTGCTGTTGCTCCGATTATGGGCGACCGAATCACCATAAGAAAGCTAGACATTTCCGATGATCATATAAGTTTGACCTATATCTCCTGGGCGGAATCCAAAGTTGAAACAGCTAATTTTGTCTTTAAGGATGGACAGTTGCATGATCAAAGTCTATGATGGAATAAGGATCAATGACTTTCTTATATGTCTGAGCTATAATTCTCAACTAATGAACCATATTATCGAGTCTCAACAGTTTGATCAAAAATTCGTTCGTAAGATTTTCTCCATCGCCGATCGATTAGAAAAAAGGACCGATAAGTCACTTCGGGGAAAAATAATGGCCTCGCTATTTTATGAACCGAGCACCAGGACTCGGTTTTCTTTCGAGTCGGCCATGCTTCGCTTGGGAGGTAGCGTTATTACAACAGAAAACGCCAAAGAATTCTCTTCGGCGGCCAAGGGTGAGACTTTGGAAGATTCGATACGGGTAGTTGGTAATTATGCCGATGTGATTGTCCTTAGGCATTACGAGCAAGGTGCCTCGTATCGGGCTTCGCTTGTCTCGAAAGTTCCGATAGTCAATGCCGGTGACGGTATCGGACAACACCCGACTCAAGCTTTGCTCGATCTGTATACGATAAAGAGAGAACTGGGAAAAATTGACGGGCTAAAAATCGCGATGGTTGGCGATTTGAAGCATGGAAGGACGGTCAGGTCCTTATCTTACTTATTGGGGAAATACGAAGATATCCAAATACATTTTATTTCGCCAAAAAAATTAAAGATTGGTGATGATATCAAAGAATATTTAAGAAGACATGGAGTTATTTATTTTGAGACGGAAGACCTGGATTCTGTAGTTTCCACGATCGATGTCTTATATCAGACCAGAATTCAGAAAGAACGATTCGAGAACCAGTCCGAATATGAAAAATTCAAGGGCTGTTACTGGATAGACAAGAAATTGGTAGCCAAAATGAAGAGAAAATCGATAGTGATGCACCCCTTGCCAAGAATAGATGAAATTCTGACTGAAGTTGACGATTCGCCGAAGGCGGTCTATTTCAAACAGCCTAAATACGGACTTTTGATAAGAATGGCGTTGTTGAAATTTGCACTACTAGAATCTTTGTTATAAAGAAAGAACCCCCTCAGCCGAAGCTTTGGGGGTCTCGACACCTTATGGTGTCTTTCGGACGTCCGCGCGTCTTCTTTGTGCGTTCTGGGCTACAAGTTGCCCAGATGGTCTGAGATCTTCGTTCCTGAGAAGCAGACCTCTTCACAGGAACTATCGCTGTCGTCTTGTGTAAGGAACCGCGAAACGTTACCCTACAGAATGAATCTACCATAGTCATTTTATTTGTCAACATTCGGATCGGCCTTTTTTCTTATGAAAATCAGGAAAAAGTAACTGCTATAATAGTCACATGAATGTAATCCTTTCTTGTTCGCATATTGCCAAAAAGTTTGACCAAACTGTAGTCTTGAAAGATGTTTCTTTTACGATTGCAAAAGGCGAAAAAATCGGTTTGATAGGGGCTAACGGGTCTGGCAAAAGCACACTGCTTAAAATAATAACCAAACTTCTGGAAAAAGATGGCGGCGTCATTAACCGCTCCAAAGAACTGAGGATAGAACATCTTCCCCAAGTTCATCTCCAAGAATCAAACTTAAGCGGCGGGGAAAGAGCCAAGAAAGTTCTAGCACCGATCGTTGCTTCCGAGGCGGACCTTTTCCTTCTCGACGAGCCGACCAATAATCTCGACGAAGAGGGTTTGGAAATGATTGAAAGTTTCATTAAGAAAAGCAGCAAGTCTTTCTTAATAGTTTCCCACGATCGGATGTTTCTTGATAATATCGTGAGTAAAATTATTGAGATTGATTCTCAAAACCAATCCTCCTCGATTTACGAGGGGAATTATTCCGAGTATCTTGCACATAGAGAGGCCAAGATAGAGCGCCTCTGGAAGGAATATAACGATAAGGTTGAAAAGGCGGAGAAATTAACCTCTTCAGTCAAAGAACGGCTGTCGTGGGTTAAGGAAATCGAGAGTAAGAGATTTGGTATCAAAAATTTACCCATTCACGAGAAGGAGAAACCTCAGGCCGCAATCTTGCGAGACAAAGAAGGCCGAGCTGGCCGCCGGGCTGCGGTTATGAAAAACCGTTTGGAAAAATACGAAGCACAGACGGATGATGTGAAGAAACCTCACCAAGGCCTGCCTCTCAAAGTTCATTTTGAAATGGAGCGAGGCAGTACGAAAGTTTTTGACTTGAAACAAGTTGAAAAGACTGTCGGCAACAGGAAAATTGGCCCGCTCGACCTTCGGGTAAATTTCGGTGACCGGCTTCACCTTATCGGCAAGAACGGAACAGGCAAAACAACTTTACTTAAGATGCTCTTGGGAGAAATGAAAACCGACGCTGGTTTCTTGGAAAAAGGCCAGAATGTCAGGATTGGTTATATTTCCCAAGAACGTTGGCTCAATCGATCTTCAAAGAAGGTTATTGATGATTTTCTCGAAGTAACCAAAATTCCTGAAACCCAGGCTCGCGAATTGCTAAATCGTTTCCGGATCACGACCGAAGATGTCAAAAAAGATTTAGGAGCTCTGAGTCCTGGGGAGTATTCGCGCCTCCTCATTGCCGAACTGGTCGCTTTGAGACCGAACCTCATCATTCTCGATGAACCGAGTAATCATCTCGATCTTGAAGTCCTTTCTGAATTGGAAAAAGGTCTGGCCGAATATTCGGGCACGCTCATCGTAGTTAGCCATGATCGGTATTTTGTAGGGAAGATCGGGTTAACTGGTCAATGTGATCTCGATAAGTATTCGAGTTTGCTATAATGAACCCATGGATTGCCGCTTCTGCAAAATTCTTTTCGATAAGGACAGAGGTATTCTAAGAACTTCGAAGCATACAATTACAATTTTAAGTGATCCTCGCTTGATGCCTGGGCATTTCTTGATCATCCCAAAGCGCCATGTGGAAAGATTAAGTGAACTTACGAAAGAAGAAAGACAAGACTTGTTAGAAGAAGTCACTTATCTCCAAGAAAAAATTATTGCCAAGCTGGCGCCCGGCTGCGACGTTTGTCAGCATTATCGGCCTTTCATTCCAGATAATAAGTTAAAGGTCTCCCATCTTCATTTCCATTTGCGGCCGAGAAAACTAGATGATGAGCTTTATCTGAAGGTTCAGATTCATGAAAAGGAAATGTTTAAGAGTGTTGAAGAAGGGGAAGTGGAAAAATATCGGGTGATTTTCAAAAAATAAAGAACTCCGGCGATTTTATTTCCCCAAACAAAAATCCGCC
>JBAYFW010000026.1:0-12387 GCA_041667005.1 Minisyncoccota bacterium
CCGTGGGCGCAAGCCTTGTTCGGCAAAAGGAAATACCTAAGTCGAAAAGCGGGCACAACTAAGGAAGTCACCTGGTGGTGGCTTTTTTAGTCTTTCATTATGCTCCAAAAAATAGGGTTCTGACTATTCTCGAGCTCCATGACGATAACTCTGACCGCAACAGGGTTCTTTTTTCCCACAGTAGCGACTAAAGCGTATTGTTTACCCTTAACTTTCTTGGCACCTTTCTTCCTGCTTACCGAAACAATAACCTCCCTTTCCTCCTGAATTCCAATGGCGTTTTTTATAACCGCCTGGGCCAAGGGTACCAAACTAAGTTTGAATATAGTTTCCGCGACATTGCGAGCAGTACCATCCGGCTTAAAATGCAAATGATGAAAACCTTTGGCGTTGAAAACAACATTTTTCTGTAAGATCTGACAGAAAACCCGATCTATTAGATTATAAGCCGCCCGAGTGGTTGAACTTAAAAGCTTGCAGTATTCAGCTTGGGTTAAATCCTTATTCACGAAAGGAATTTAACATTTATTCTGGTCACTTTCAATTTCCCGCATCACCCCACCGCCTTCACCAGCACAATCAAGCCGAAAATGGCAATAATCAAACCGGAGACCTTACCCAAAGTTTCCAGAGAGAAGTTTTTGGCGCGGGAACGAAGGGCGCCGATGCCGAAACTGAGGAGAATCCACCAGATAGCCGAGCCCAGGAAAACGCCGATGACCAGAGTCAAAGCAGCCAAGAAATGCTGACCGCGGAAGCCGGTACCGGCGAAGAGGACCAGGAAGGAAAGAATCGTGGTCGGGTTGGTCAGAGTCAGGAAGAGAGTCGAGAGATAATCTTGAAGCAGTCCGGCTTTGGTTCTCCGCTTGAGATCGAGAGCCTTGGGTTCCGAATAAAAGGATTTGAGGCCGATGTAGATCAGGAATAATCCTCCGACTATGCTCAAAACATCCCGTTGTTCGAGAAGGAAACCCGAGATCACAACCAAGCCGAAAGCGGCCACGCTCCCGTAAAAAGCGTCGGCCGTGGCCGCCCCCAAACCGGAAATCAGTCCGGAGATTTTTCCTCGAAGCAGAGTCCTTTGGACACAAAGCATGCCGATCGGTCCCACCGGGATGGCGATCAAGAGTCCGAGGAACATGCCGTGAAGGATGATCATGCTATTTGCCTTCGTAGGCTTTTTTCAATTCCGCAATATCAAACTTCTTCATTTTGAGAAAAGCTTGAGTGACGCGATCGATCTGGGTCTGATCGCCACTTGCCATCATTTCATCCATGATAGAAGGAACGATCTGCCAAGAGACTCCGTACTTATCCTTGCACCAACCGCATTGCTCGGACTCGGGCACGGCCGAAAGTTTGCTCCAGTATTCATCGATCTCTTCCTGAGTCTGACAGCGGACAACGAAAGAGATGGCTTCATTGAAGATAAATTTGTGGGGACCGGAACTGTCCATAGCCATGAAGTTTTCTTTGCCCAAATGAAATCGGGCGTGCTTGACATAGCCTTCCTTATCGCCTTCCCCTTTCTCATAGGGCACCACCAGATCAATCTTAGAGTCCGGAAAGATCGAGGTATAAGTCTCCATGGCTGACTTGGCTTGACCAGCTTTGTCTTGGGTAAACATAAGTAAGGGCGTAATCTTTTGCTCGCGATCATGATGCTCGCTCATGGAAAGCTGCCAGGACAGACCGTATTTATCATTGAGCCAGCCGTACTTCTTGGCCCAAGGGTAAGTATCGTATGGCATCAGAACGGTTCCGCCCTCACTCAAAGCTTTCCAGGTCGCGTCAATCTCCGCCTCGTCTTTGAAAACCACGAACATCGAGATGGAAGGATTGAACTTGAAGATCGGCCCGGCGCTAATAGCCATGAAGTCCTGCCCCGCCAATTGGAAAGTTACCATATCGCAATCCCCCGAAGGCGTATCGGTGATCTTAACAACTTTCTGAACGGCCGAATCAGGAAAGAGGGTGGTGTAAAAAGTGGCCGCTTCCTTGGCTTCTTTATCGTACCAAAGGTGAGTAGTTATTTTTTGCATGGTCGTGGTGATTATGGTTGTAAACACAATACGCGAGCGATGCTAGGGCTTAATTGTAGCAGAAAAGGAAAAGAAAACCGCCCACGAAAGCGCAACGGCTTCCGTGAGCGGTGGAGAAGATTAGAGTGCGCCACGAACCAAAATATTAACGAGTCCCCAGATTACAATTACAATGATTGTAAGCACTATCGGGTAAAGTGCTACGTTCCATGCCAACTTTTTGCGGCTTTTTTTCGCGGTTTCGTCATCGGTCTTAGAGCCGCTAACTCCAATAATAAAGCCGACTATGATACAGATCGGCACAACTACTACCGACAACGCAATTATTATATATACTATTACATTTATTAAATTCATATGGATTTGATACTGATAAACAATACATCTATAATAAAAACTAAGAATTAACCCCCCCCTACTTCTCCAACAACTTCCTTAATTGACCGATAACCGCTTTTTCCCAGGCCTTCATGGCGTACCATTTGATTAGCGGCGTAGCAACGATGCGTAACCAGGCCTTATGGATTGAGACCTGATAAGTATAGTCTATCAAGGTTCCTTCCGGATGCTTGGAGAGTAAAAACTCTTCGTGACCTGAAGTTCCAAACTGATGATTGTCGTTGTCTGAAATAAAGCCTTTCCCCGGCAGAATCTGAGTTTTCATTCTGACCTGAAATTTTCTGCCAAATGATTTGACCGTTGCTTCCATCTCCAGATTATTACCCTCCCGCTTATTGATCTCGACCGCCTCGGCGACCTTGGGGAAATGTTCCGGCAATTTTTGAAAGTCCGTCATTATTCTAAAGACATCTTCAAGAGGTGCTTTGACAAGCCACTGACCGCGGAGAGTTATTTCTTTCATAGAGATAATTCTAGCATGGCTTGCGGAGGCTTTTTATAGTCGCCACGCTCCTTAAAATGCACTTCTCGCAAAAGATAATGGGCGGTTGATCACCTGATCAACCGCCCACGCTGGGCTCCGATGCCACAGCGTGCCACCGGACGCAAGATCCAATGCGGCAGTATTATGTACATTCGCATAGGTTTTTACTGAACCAATCCTTCATCCCAATTATACAATTTTAGAGGTAAATTTCAAGATTTATAAAGAATTAATGTTGTTTCTTTATCGCCACTCCCCGATATGAAAACATCAGAGGTCGGCCAGCTTCGGGAAACTTTTCCAAAGTTACAAATTCAAAGCCAGCTTTCGCAATAAGATCGTCTATCTTCCTGTTCAGATGGCAATTTCCATTGATAAGCCGCATCAGAGGAGTCAAGAGATCTTGAAGCTTTGAGAAAAATCCATGGGTCGTTCTGCCGTGTTCCACAAAGACAAACCGGCCGGCGGGCTTGAGGACTCGGCCTATTTCTTTCAAAGCTTTGATAGCATCGGGAATACTGCAAAAAACCCAAGTCGAGACAACCGTATCGATCGAGTGATCCGGGAGCGGTATATTTTCGGCCGAGTTGGAAATATATTCAACCGGAAAAGATGCGGCGGAAACTCTGTCTTTGGCCAGATTATAGAGCTCAATCGACGGCTCCAAAGCATAGAGTTTGTCTATCTTTCCATAAAACAGGATATTGTAGCCTGAACCAAAACCGATTTCCAAGACGCTTCCTGTTGCCTGACCGGCCACATTGGAGCGCGTTCCATTGCAATCCATAGATTTCATGGCTCGATCAAGAATTTTTGGTAGGATAAATTTGCCGTATAAACTGGTCATGAGGTATGAGTCGGTTTGTATTTTACACCACTTTCCGAGCCCTATTCAATAACACCATATGAATACTTTTTTTGTTCTACGACTTCCAGGAATCTTTTCATGGCGACAAATTTGTAACTGTCCAGCATGGTAAAGACTTTCTTCATGTGAATTGGATGAACGATTCTCGTCTCCACGCCAGCCGCTTTGTGCGCCTGCAAGACCGCTTTTACCTTCTCCTTTTCCAGCCAAAACAGCTGACCTTCAAATTTATCTACGGCTCGCGCGTATTTACCCTCATCAGACTTGGGATCTTCAAATTCATCATACAACGCGTCTATCTCATCCGCGATAAACTTGGGCGATTTCTTTTTTACCCGCCGAATCGCCTCTTTTTCCGCCTTTTCATCGTTGTCATTTTTGACGACCGTAAGAATATCTCCCGTTTCTATTTCGCCCAAGTCATGAGCCATGATTAACCTGATCACCTTATCGAAGTCCAATTTTTTTGCCGGATCTTCATGTTCGCGAAAGTAGTAGGCAAGATAGATCATATTGGCGACATGCTCGGCCACCGACTGGGTTTGCCACTCTTCCTTTCTGGTCAGATTGAATCTGATGACTTTATTGAGACCGTAAAGATACTTGAGCTTTTCTATTTCGGATAAAATGTATTCATCACTTAAATGATTCTGGGTCATGAATTTGTGATAGATCAGAATATAATCACCAATATTTATTGGACATGTGACGGACCAACTATCCGTGTTTTATTTTTAACACTAACAGAGATATAGCCAGTGTTAAAGTTATACCACTCATAATTACCAAGGAATAACTGTAAATCATCAGACCATATATAATCCAGAGAGAACGAATATACCGGCTATGAATCCTATTATTTCTGGATTAATCATTATTATATTTGAAATTTATAATTATGAACCATATAACAATAACATTTACTGTGTTAGGTTTGAAAATCTGCGGAGACGGTGGGATTCGAGTCTTACAGACTCTACTATGAACCCCAAGTATATCAATAATGTAGCATCTTTTGGCGCTTTGTAATTTTTGTTCTTGTGTTTCTTTCCTTTTCGCACACTACGAATTACTTCCTCGTCTAGCTGAGGTTGTGTATTGGCTCATGCAACTATCCGCGCTTTTATGCGCATGACGTATGATACGTGTTTTCGAGCATCTCAGTCGGTACAACGGCGTCTATGCGCCAGAAGCTGTATCGAGATTGCTCACATTCATAGTGTGTGAAGAGGCGAGAATCTTTTCATCGTACAACTTGTTCGTCATCACCATTTTCCAAAGAATTACAAGCATCTTCCTTGCCAGTGCAACCCGTGCCCTTTTTGCTCCACATGTCGGAGTTAATCTCTTCAAAAATACAAATAATTCAGGCGCATTTGATTCCCTAATACGCATTGCAGTCTCAACAAGAGCTGTCCGAAGCGGTTCTGATCCTTGGTGTGTAATTGATCCGTATCGCACAGTTTCTCCAGAAGACCGCTGTCTAGGCACCAGTCCCGCAAAACTCGCAAGGTTCTTACCGCTCTTGAATCTCTTGAAATCATCGACCTCGGCAATGATGGTAAGTGCGGTAATGATTCCAATCCCGGGCATTGTCATCAACAATTTGACGATCGGAAAATTCTTTACCTCTCGTTTTAATACCCCATCAAATGAAACAATTCTTGCCTGAAGATCGGCAACTAATTTATGGAGTTCAATTAATACAAAGTTGTCGCCCTCCATGATCCCACTTTTACCCCTTTGATGAAGAGGGTTACCTCCTTTGATCAAATGGAGGCCTTGCGTGGTAGCGATGCCATGTAATTGATTCTTTGCGCTCGTACAAAGACGAACTAAATATGTTCTCTCGCGAAGCAAAAGTCGAAGGTGATATATCTCATCCGACACACGATGTGCTTCCGGAAAATATCCAGACCTAAGAAGATTTGCAAGAGTTCTAGCATCTTCCATGTCAGTCTTTTTCATACTCTGTGCTATGAGTTGAACTTTTCGCGGATGCGCTACATGAACCTTCATACCAACTTCTTCCAATTGGCTCACTACCCATCTCCATCCACAAACTGGCTCAATTGCTACTTCCACCTCATTTGTTGGAACAGGAAAATTATTAATCGCAGTGCTAATATTATTTGGATGACAAGCAACGTTTCCTTTCCAAAGTTCCGTAGCTTGTTCATTGATTAAGACCCACACGCTAGATTTTTTGTGTAGGTCTATGCCAAGGGTATACATATTATATTCTTGGTTAAAATTAATGGCGCTGATGGGACAACATCAGCGCCATTAATTTTAGCAACAGGGGTTCACCACGTCAGTACAGGTCTCGCATTTTCTCACCTTCTCCGCTTCGCTACGAAGTCTCGAAAATATGCTCGACCTTTTCTCATCCCACACGCGACGCGCGCAGGCGCGTCGCTCGTCTCCTTCACTCGTTCGTTTCACTCACTCGTTGCGGAGACGGTGGGATTCGAACCCACGAGGGGATTGCTCCCCTAACACCTTAGCACGGTGCCGCTTTCGACCACTCAGCCACGTCTCCTTCGGTTCGCCGTAATCCGATGAACATCGGATGGAGGCGACCATCGGTTCGCCGTAACCCGATGAACATCGGATGAAGGCGACCTGCTAACTCGCCCATTCTGGCACAGAACGGGAATTATTTCAAAGAATGAACACAGGCCCGAACGAAGTTAGTCCCGCCTAACCAAGTACTTGCCCTTTTGACCTTCATAGAGTTCTTTTATGCTGACCAAAGAAAGGTTTTGCGAAAAAACATAGAGATCGTCGATTTTGCCGATGAAGTCACTGCAGCACGGGGGGCTACCTATTTGCGGAGAGGCATCGTTAATACTCAAAGCTGTATAGTTATTAATAGTGACATCGGCAACAAACTTTCCATCCATATAGCAAGTAAACTTCAAATTCGACCTATCAAAAACCCCCGCGATATGATGCCATTTCCCGTCATTGACAAGAACCGAACCGCAAACGGCTTCATTATTGACAGTGGCATCCTTGGCGATCATAAAAGCGATTTTTCCGGCACTAACTCCAAATCTATAGCCATCATAACTGCCGGCGTTACCAATAGAATACATTTGAGCGGTTGTGTTATCGGAGGCGATTTTCATCCAATGGGCAATAGTAAAATTACTAGTAGCCAATCCAAGAGATTTGGAAAACCAGATCTGATTTGACGACACGAAAGACAGGGAGCATTTTGAAGTTGCCGAATTAAAACTGTCA
This sequence comes from Minisyncoccota bacterium, assembly GCA_041667005.1. GTDB lineage: Bacteria > Patescibacteriota > Minisyncoccia > Phycocordibacterales > PALSA-1337 > C7867-002. The sequence continues at coordinate 7,043 of JBAYFW010000026.1, forward strand.
TTACAGTCGTAAGTCGCCCCGACAATATTGCCATTGTTCTGATTGATGGACAGATCGGTAGCCGTACTTCCTGATCCTTCGTCAAATTTCAGATGAAGAACAGTCGCTGCCCCTAAAGTATGGTAAAGATTAGTCTGAAAAGAAAGACCGGAAGTAATCCGAGCCTTATCGCGAGTCCCACTTAAAGCGACTAGCACGACCGAAGACAACATTGAAATAATCGATACCACAACCAAAAGCTCAATCAAAGTGAAGCCCCGTTTCTTATGTCGCACCGTTATCATGAGTTGATATTAACATGTTTCGCAAATCATATTCAAACGTCAGCACCTTCCAAAATCCTGCAGATAAAGGTTACAATTAATCTATGCCCCTTTCTTTAACCACCCGTCTTTCCGACTACTTCCGGATTACGCCCTTACAGAAGAGTGCTTTGCGCAAGCTGGGTTTGGATAACATCGAGGACCTTCTGCGGCACTTCCCCGTTCGCTACGGCGACACGGCTGAGGCCAAGAGTATTGATTCACTGGAAGCCGGTGAGAGTGCAGTCATCTTCGGCAAGATTTCCGGCCTCAAAGCGAGCAAAGGCTGGAAGAGCCATATCACTATGGCCGAAGGAAGTATCGAAGACGAGACAGGTAAAATCCATTGCATTTGGTTCAATCAGCCTTATGTGGCCAAAATGTTTAGTGATGGGATGATGGTTAGGATAGAGGGAAAGGTTAGCCAGAGGAGAGTGAAGAAAGAATTAGGAAGTAAGAATTATGAATTAAGAAAACAAGAAACGATTAAGCTCGACCAAAAAATAATGACCAGTCCGGCAGATTCCACGGTGCCCGGGGAAGAAAAATCCGGCCCTCTTTATTTCTCCAATCCCAAAATAGAAGCAGTCCAGAAATTGCCAATAGGCACGGGCGACTCATTATTCGGCGCCGACGGGGAAAAACACACTCTCTACCCCGTTTACCCCGAGTCGAGCGGCATTAGTTCAGCTTGGATTTATCATAATATTCAGAAGATTTTCAAGAGCAGGATTTTGGATGAGCTTAGCGATCATTTGCCGACGGATATTCTGGAGAAATATCATTTGCCAGGACTCAAGACCGCTTTCATCTGGATCCACACACCCCTCACTCACGATGATGCACTGTCGGCTCGCAAGCGCTTTTCCTTTGAGGAAGTCTTCACTATTCAACTAGGCAAGAAGATTGCCCGCAAAGAATTCGAAAAATATCCGGCTTTTCTCATCGAAACCGAATTGGATCATATCCATGAATTCATTCGTCGCTTCCCTTTTGAAGCCACTTCCGCTCAGACACGAGCCGTTGAAACTATTGCTAGTGACATGAAGAGAGGTTATGCCATGTCGCGCCTCCTTGAAGGCGATGTTGGTTCCGGCAAAACGGCGGTGGCCGCGGCCGCGGCGTATGCTGTTATGGTTAATAGGCCAAAGAAGGAATTTGAAAGTAAAGAGAACATTTCAAATACCGCGCCTTCCGAATCATCCCGCCCCATCCGCACAACCAATCTTCAGACTGCTTACATGTGTCCCACCGAAATTTTGGCCACTCAGCATTTCGAATCTTTCATTTCTTTCTTTTCCTACATGCCTATCCAAATCGGTTTAATAACCGGTTCCGGTTGCCGCAAATTCCCTTCTAAAGTCAATCCAAAGGGCTGGACTGATATTTCTCGGACTCAACTTCTTCAATGGGTAGAGAATGGCGAGATTGCAGTTTTAATAGGAACACACGCTCTCATTCAGAAATCCGTACTATTTAAAAATTTGGCACTTGTAATTATTGATGAGCAGCACCGCTTTGGAGTCAATCAAAGGGCCAAGTTAGCCAAGAAGAATTCACTTGAGGCCGAAGCTTTGAAGACTAAGTCGAAAAGTGCTTATTCGTCCCCAACCAAAGGAGATGCTAAAAATGAAGGTAAAAAGCCGGCGCCCCACTTACTTTCCATGACTGCCACCCCCATTCCCCGAACCTTGGCTTTGACCATGTACGGCGATCTTGACCTGACTTTACTTGATGAAATACCGGCTGGAAGAAAACCGATCATTACAGAACTGATCTTACCAGCCAAGCGAGCCGAGACTTATGAGAAAATCCGCCTGGAATTGCAAGCCGGCCGGCAGATGTTTATCATTTGCCCAAGAATAGACGAACCTGATCCGGATAAAGAAGCGGCCCTGATCGCCAAGTCGGTTAAAAGCGAAGCTTTGAGACTGAAGAAGTCAGTCTTTCCCGAATACGAGATCGGTCTTCTTCACGGCAAGATGAAACCTGATGATAAAGATAAAGTTATGAATGATTTCAAAGAAGGCAAAATCCACATCCTTTGCGCCACTTCGGTAGTCGAAGTGGGCGTCAATGTCCCCAATGCCACGATTATTATTATTGAGGGGGCGGAAAGGTTCGGCCTGGCTCAGCTACACCAATTACGCGGCCGAGTTATGAGAAGTACTTACCAAGCTTATTGCTACGCCTTCACGGAAACAACTTCGGTCAAATCAATCGAAAGACTTAAAGCTTTGCAGTCAGCCAAGAACGGCTTTGAACTGGCCGAGCTCGACCTGGCTCAGCGCGGTTCCGGCTACTTTTCCGGCGGCAAACAATGGGGACTGTCCGATATCACCATGGAGGCTCTCCGCAATCTAAAAATGGTTGAAGCCGCTCGGGAGGAAGCTCGCCGACTAATCGAGGAAGATCTAAGCCTTTCAAAATATCCCGAGCTCAAAAAGCGGGTCGACTTTCAGGCCAAAGACTCTCATTTTGAATAATTACTCGCCATTCAGTGCCAGGTATTTGGCTTTTTGGCTTTCGTAGAGATCACGAATGCTGACAAGGGAGAGGTTTTGGTTATATACCGCCCAATCATCGAGATAGCCCCGGAAACTAGGACGACTGAGGCTGGACACATATTGTCCAATCACAGGAATGCCATCCGACATGCCCGGGAATTGGGACATAGCAACATTAGCGACAAATTTACCATCAAGATAACAAGAAAAAGTCGGGCTAGCGCTATTTCTATCGAAAACACCGGCAATATGATACCACTTGCTATAAGCCATAGAGACTGATCCACAAGTTGACTCCTTGGCATCGACAAGATTTGGTCCATTGCCGATGAAAAAAGCTATTCTATTGCCACTTTGCCCAAATCCGAAACCATTGTAATCACTCGTATTTGTAATGATATACACTTTGGTACCATAAGCAGTAATCTTCAGCCAACCAGAAATTGTAAAATTACTATTTGTCAATCCTAGTGATTTGCTCATAGTAATAATTTGACCACCGGTCGCTGAAGTAAAATACAAAGAATTTTTTGAACTACCGGAATTATAGGTATCAGTTTTATAGGAAGGAGATAAAATCGTGCCGTTGTTCTGCTCTAATGAGGAATCGAGAGCGGTGCTACCGGAACCCTCTTCAAAATTTAGATTAAGGATATTGCCGACGCCGAGAGTACGATAAAGATTCGACCCAAAGCTAACTCCATTGCTAATTCTTGCTTTGTCGCGAGTACTACTCAAAGCAACCAACACAACTGAAGACAACATACCGATGATCGAGACGACCACCAACAGTTCGATCAAAGTAAAGCCCCGTGATTTATTCCTGCTTTGCATATTACAATAATACTATCACATTCAAAATAAGGCAAAAAACCACTCGCCAGGACACCGTTTCAGGTATAAAATAGAATTGAATTGTTCTTCGGTCTTATCAACTAAGAACATCCCCATGAACATAATAGCCTTGATCATTGCCTTAGTGATCGGTTACATTGCCGGCTTCGCTACCGCGGCCAACCTTTATGAAACAGGTGCTTCCTAGCCTGCCGGTTATTCCAAAGATTCGACATAGCAACATTGGCTTGAAACTTTCCGTCAAGATAACACGAGAAGGTAGCATTGGTACGATCAAAAACTCCGGTAACTTGGTGCCAGATGTTATCATTGATAAGCGAACTGAGGTATTTGAAATTGCATATATTTGAGATATAGTGTTATTGAAGTTATCCGTCCCTAGCTCAGCTGGTTAGAGCACAGAGCTTATACCTCTGCGGTCCCTGGTTCGAATCCAGGGGGACGGACAGATTTGCACAAGGTTCGAGCGCCGAACCGACATGAACTGTTTCTAACTGATAATTACTGCCCCGGTCGGAATAAGGGGATTTTTCTTTTTCAAAATTATACCTTGGGTAACTAAGATTGTTTCGTATTCATCACGTTCGATCGTTTCTTTCTCTATAAGGCGTCTGGCAATGGCCTCGAAAGCCTTCTTATATTGAAGCAAAGTCTTTTTGGCCGTCTCCCGACCTTCGGTCATGATCCGGTTCACTTCGCCATCAATCTCGGCCGCAACCCTCTCGGAATATTCACGATCTGAGACACCCATACCGAAAAGAACCTTACCTTGCGGACTCTCCAGGGCCACCGGACCGATTTTCTCTGACATGCCGTAAAGCGTAACCATGTCCCGAGCCAAAGCCGTCGCAACTTGCAAATCATTGGAGGCGCCGGTAGTGAGATCGCCAAACATCATCATTTCTGCCACATAACCGCCCAGAGAAACGGCAATATCATCGAGAAATTCTTTGCGCGACTGGAGCTTGCGTTCTTCGAATGGTAATTTCAAAGTGTAACCGGCCGCTCTTCCTCTAGAAATAATTGAGATCTTATGAACTGGATCGGCATGAGGTAGCACGGAAGAGACGATGGCATGGCCAGCTTCGTGATAAGCGGTAATTTCCTTCTCTTTGACTGAAAGAATGTGACTCCTCCTTTCCGGACCAAGCATGACTTTCTCAATCGAACGGATAAGATCAAACTGACCGATCTTGGTCCGATTTTCCCGAGCCGCCAAGATGGCCGCTTCGTTCATGAGCGAAGCTAAGTCGGCTCCGGAAAAGCCTGGCGTGCGCTCAGCTACAACCGACATATTAACATCCTCGGCTAATTGCTTCTTCACCGAATGAATGCCCAAGATTGCCTCTCGATCAGCTCGATCCGGAAGATCAATGACGACCCGACGATCAAAACGGCCTGGACGAAGAAGAGCCGGATCAAGAACATCGGGACGGTTGGTGGCAGCCATGACAATCACTTTCTCATTGGGTTCGAAACCATCCATCTCGACTAAGATCTGATTCAGAGTCTGTTCCCGCTCATCATTGCCTCCGCCCATGCCCGAGCCTCGAGCTCGGCCAACCGCGTCTATCTCGTCAACGAAAACAATGGCCGGGCCAGCTTCCTTGGCCATTTTGAAAAGATCACGGACTCTCGAAGCGCCAACTCCGACGAACATCTCGACGAATTCTGAACCAGA
>JBAYFW010000027.1:0-11763 GCA_041667005.1 Minisyncoccota bacterium
CCGTGGCGTTAATCTGACCATCGTTAAAATTCCATTCGCCGACCGTGAACATGGTTCTAGCCAGATGCGTGGAGAAGGTGATTCCGGCGGAAATCGCCGCTTTATCCCGAGCGCTTTTAAGGGCTACAAGAACAATCGATGATAACATTCCGATAATCGAAACCACGACCAGAAGTTCGATGAGGGTAAAACCGGAAGAATTTGACCTATGACTGGGCCGGATCGAGGTCGACATTCCTCAAGTATACCACCGACCAAAACAAAATTCCGCCCATCTTGTGGATGGCGGAATTTTGTTCGTAGTGTTTTTCTAATATCTAATCTCAAATTACTAATTTCTTCTTCCTACTTCTTTCCTCCTGTGTAACTCAAAGCCATCTTCTGATCCTTGGGATCAAAAAGAGAAATTTTGAAATCGTAGGTCTTGCCAAGTTCGAGAGTTTTCCTCAGGTTTTCTTCGGAGCCGAATTCAGAAACGTGAACCAAGCCGGCGACACCTTCCTCGATTGAGGCTAGGGCCCCGTGCTTATTAAACTTGATGATAACGCCGGTTACCGCCATATCTTTCTTATATTTCTTGGCGGCTTCGTTCCAAGGATTGGGGCGAAGCTGTTTCAAGGATAGGGAAATCTTGCCATCTTTAGCCTCAATAATCTTGGCCCTGATCTTTTGACCGACTTTAACGAAATTCCTTGGATCATCAACTAGACCCCAATCAATCTCGGAGATATGGATAAGTCCTTCCAGGCCTTCCTCGAGCTTGACGAAAACGCCGAAGTCAACAACGCCGGTAACCGTACCTTCGACTTCGTCGCCAATATCATACTTGCTAACGATTTTTTCCTTCTCTTTGGTTTCAGAACCCTTTTCCGAGAAGATAAGTTTGCCTTCCTTGGGGTCGGCAGTAATGATCGTGACTTGGAGGCGAGTGCCGACCAGTTTCTTCAACTCCTCGAGAATCTTATCCTTGTCGCCGTCGGCGATTCGCGGGTAGTGGTCGGTCTTTAACTGAGAAGCTGGTAGGAAGCCGACGATGCCTTGCCATTCAATGAGAAGACCGCCCTTATTGGCTTCCTTGACCGGCAAGTCAAGGGACTTCTTCTCGCGGATAGCCGCTTCAGCCTCGTTCCAGATCAGAGCCTGGCGAGCTTCCTTCAAAGACAATTCGTAATAGCCTTCCTTATGGGCTGTATCGACGATCTTGGCCGCGACGACATCGCCGACGTTGATCTTCTTGATAACATCTCGGGCGATGATGAATTCCCGGCCGTAAATTATGCCGGTACCGAATGGGGTTAGATCGATATAAACAGAAGATTTCTCCAAGGCGATGACCGGACCTTCAACCAGATCGCCGATCAAAGGCGGGTTCTTCATGGTGGCAAGCATTTTGCCCATGACGCTTTGCTTCTGTTCCTCGGTTAATTCAACGTCTCCTTTATTTCTGGCTGGCGTTGAGTCCTCGATAACATCGTCGTACTTCTTGGTTTTTCTGACGATCCGCGGCTTGGTTTCAACCGATTTAACTTCCTTTGTGTCTGTAGCTTCCGTCTTCATCTCGACCGCTTTGGCATCACTAACTTTCACTGTTTGCTCGTCCTTATGACCCGTTAAAGTTTCTTTTAATTTTTTGAACATGTTTATGATCTCCGCTCCGCTTTTTAATGATTAATAATGTCCGCCGTTGTTCCATAACGCACGGAACTATGGTGAGACAATTCCCACCTTCGCTCTGTAACACACAGAGCTACGGCGAGGCAAGGTGCGGGATAACGCGAGATTATTAAAACGGCCTAATGCCGTGTGCGAACTTACTGAGACAATCTAGCATTTTGGGGCTGAAATGTCTAGAACAAGGGGAGCTAGGAGCTAAGAGCTAAGAGGTAGGAGGTAAGAAGATATAACTCTGATCGTACCTTCTTAGCTCCTACCTCTTAGCTCCGTGCTCTCTTAACTTTGCACTTTGCATTTTTCACTTTGCACTAAAGCAATAAGACCAAATAGCTCTTGCTGCAGCAAAGATGCAGACAAAACACTTATATGGTAAATTACGATCATGATCATCACTTACCTCGGTGGGGAATTTATCAAGGTTCAGTTCGGGGACACTATCCTGGCCTTCAACCCCATTTCCAAAGAATCCAAGCTGCCTACCTCCAAGTTTGGAGCAGATATAGTCCTCTCTAGCCTAAATCATCCCGATATGAACGGGGTCGAGCAAGTTTCCTTCGGTGAGAAGAAACCTTTCGTAGTCTCCGGCCCGGGCGAGTACGAGATTAAGGGCGTCTTCATTAAAGGTTTGGCTTCGGAAAGCGGCTATAGTGATACCGGCTCTCAAGAGAAGAGAATCAACACTATCTTCATGGTCAATCTTGAAGGTATGAACATTTGCTTCCTGGGAGCGGTCAATACGCCGGAATTGCCAAGCGAAACCGATGAAGCGATCGACGCCGTTGATATCCTCTTCGTGCCGATCGGCGGGGAAGGCGTCCTCGAACCGGCTCAGGCTTACAAATTGGCGGTCGCTATCGAACCGAAAATTATTATTCCGCTCCACTACGGAGATGTCGGATTTAAGGACGCTCTTAAAGCTTTTCTTAAAGAGGCCGGTGAAAGCCCCAAGCCGGAAAGCAAATTGACATTGAAGAAGAAGGATTTGGAAGGCAAGGAAGCCGAGATCGTTGTCCTCCAAAAAGAGTAGTTTTGGTCTATTCCTTTATGTTACAATTGGAACGATAAGGCCCGTCGTTTCTGAAGGTGAAGGCTTTCTCAAATTGAAATAAATTATGAATTTCTGGCCAACGCTCATCAAACTTCCTTTGTCGATAGTCGTCGGACTGCTTTCGGCTTTCTATTTCCAAGGGTTGTGCTTGAATTGCACGACCGATATATCGAGGAATCAGCTTTATATCGGTTTCGTGCCGGCCTTCCTCTGGGTTTATCTTATTATCAGTCTTTGTCAGAAGAATGAATTATCTGATGAAGAGAAACCGACGCCCTGGTGGAAGTATGTATTGGCCCTGCCTTTTATTATCATAATTCCATTGGCTCTTGGCATTCTTTTACAGAAACTTCTTAACCCCTAGTCCCTAACCCCTAACACCCTAGTCCCTAATCTATGACCGTCCAGACCTACATCGAAACTCTCCGCGCCAAGCCGCCGCACATCCGTAAGCGCTATTCTTTTCTGGCCTCACTCGGCATAACCTTAGTTATTTTTGCTTTTTGGCTTGGCTCCTTCAGCTCCTTTGGTAAAACTAGCCAAAGCGCCGTAGCCCAGGCCGCCCATAAGGCCGCTTCGCCGGGTGCCTCTCTCGTAGCTAGCGTCGGATCGCTTTTCACTGATATCAAAGATATTATTTTCGGTCCCAAGAAAATGACTTTCTCGACCGTTGAAGTTAAGCCGGGGAAGAAATAGTTTACAGTGAAACTTTTGTCGAAAATCATTTCGCAAAAGAGAGGTGCGCCCGCAAAATTGTTCCTTGTAGGGACATTTTGAGCCGCCATCTACTACAACGCCCGTCTAGCCACCTTCTACATGGCGGCGAAAACTAGCGGCATCCTCGCCGCTGGTTTAGCCATTGCGGCGAGGATGAACGCGTGTCCCTACAAGGAACAATTTTGCGGGCGCACTTAAGGATATAAATAATTCTGAGCGTTTTGAAGAGATCTATTCTAATGAGGTTTAACAAACGGTCATTTTCTGCTATAATGCGAAAACAAAAATATGGCCAAAAAACCCGGTCAACCCAAGTCAGACCAAGCAGAAATTGACGCCCGTGGCGGAGCCGGTGTTGTTTCGCGGAGCATTACGACAGAAATGCGCGAGTCCTACCTCGACTATGCCATGTCCGTTATTACAGCCCGCGCTTTGCCCGATGTTCGGGACGGACTGAAACCCGTTCATCGCCGTATTCTCTATACGATGCACGAGCTCAATCTTTCCCCTGGTGGCAAGACTAGGAAATCGGCCAAGATCGTCGGTGACGTGACCGGTAACTATCATCCCCATGGAGATGTGGCTGTTTACGAATCCCTGGTCAACCTGATTCAGCCTTTCCGGATGCGCTATCCTCTGGGTATCGGGCAGGGAAACTTCGGCTCGCTCGATGGTGATCCGGCTGCCGCGCCTCGTTATACCGAGTCCAAGATGTCCCGGATCTCTTCAGAATTGCTCAAAGATATCGACAAGGATACGGTTGATTTCCGACCCAACTATGAAGGAACTCGCCAGGAACCGGTCGTCTTGCCTTCGCCGGTACCTAACTTACTCTTGAATGGAACCCTTGGCATTGCCGTAGGCATGGCTACCAATATCGCTCCGCACAATCTTCGCGAAGTGGTCGAAGCTACCGTTCATCTTCTCGAGAACAAAGAAGCCACAACAGAAGACTTAATGCAATTCATCAAAGGTCCTGACTTTCCGACTGGCGCCATCATGTACGGCGAGAAGGATATTCGTCATGCTTATTCGACCGGTCGCGGCGGTATCGTTGTCCGTGGTGAAGCCGAGATTATCGAGGATAAGAAGGGTGCCTATCAGATTGTTATTACCTCGATCCCGTATCGCGTCAACAAAGCCGATCTTATCACTCGGATCGCCGACTTGGTCCGAGAGAAAGTTATAGAAGGCGTTAGAGCTCTCCGTGACGAATCGACCGAGGATGTTCGGATCGTTATCGACTTGAAGCAAGGCTCCTATCCCGAGAAAGTCTTGAACCTGATTTACAAGCACACCCAGCTCGAAGACGCTTTCCATGTTAATACCGTCGCTCTGGTTGACGGCGTCCCCCATACTCTTTCCCTCAAATCTATTCTCGAGGAATTTATCAAGCACCGGATCATTGTTATCCGTCGCCGGACCCAGTTCGATCTAACCAAAGCTGAAGATCGTGAGCATATCTTGCTCGGTTTGAAGAAAGCTCTCGATCATATTGACGCTATTATCACTCTTATCCGAGCTTCAAGGGATGTTATTGAGGCCCATGCGAGTTTGATGAAGAAGTTCCAGTTTAGCGACAAGCAAGCGACGGCAATTCTCGAAATGAAGCTCCAGAAGCTGGCCGGTTTGGAAAGACAGAAGGTTCTAGATGAGCTCAAAGAAATTCAGGAATTGATCGCCAAATTGAAAGAGATTCTCGGAAGCGAGAAGAAAGTCAGGAATATTATCAAGACCGAACTGGAAGAGATTAAAAATAAATATGGCGATGATCGTCGAACCAAGATCATCAAACACGGCGTCAAGGACTTCAATCCCGAAGACCTGATCGCCGATGAGGAATCAGTCTTGGTCTTAACCAAAGGCGGCTATATCAAACGGACCAATCCTGATGAATATCGCAAACAAAAAAGGGGAGGGATCGGCGTTGTTGACTTGGATACCAAAGAAGAGGATTTCATCTCTCATTTAGTTTTCGCCTCGACCCATAATGATCTTCTGTTCTTTACCGACAAAGGTAAGGCTTACCAGATCAAAATGTATGATATTCCGGAAGGCAAGCGGGCCACCAAGGGCAAGTCGATCATGAACTTCCTGTCTTTGGCCGAGGGCGAGAAAGTTACTTCCATCTTGGCAATGCCCAAAGACAAAAAGGCTCCGTCAGCTGACGGAGACGGCCTGAGTCTGATGATGGTTACCAAGAACGGCACGGGCAAGAAGACATCGGCGGCTAATTTCCGCGATGTTCGCCGCTCGGGACTCATTGCTATTACTCTTGATGAGGGCGACGAGCTTATTTCCGCTTCTTTCGTTTCCAAAAACGAGGAGATTGTTTTGGCCACTAGAGAAGGCCAGTCTATTCATTTCGAGGAAAGCGATATTCGCGAAATGGGTCGCAATGCCGCGGGAGTGAGAGCGATCAAACTTGATAAGAACGATGCGGTTATTTCGGCCGATATCGTTTCCAAGGAAGCCAAGAATCCGGCCCTCTTCGTGATGGGCGCCAACGGCTATGGCAAGAAGACCAAGCTTTCCGAATACAAAGTCCAAAACCGCGGCGGTTCCGGAATTCTCACCATGAATGTTACGGCCAAAACCGGCCCTCTTATGGCCGCCAAAGTTGTCACCGATGATGTCGAGGAAGTTGTAGCCATGTCCAAGAAAAGCCAGGTTATTCGTGTTGATTTGAAAGAAATTCCGCTCCTCGGCCGATCAACTCAGGGCGTAAGGGTGATGAAGTTAAGGGAGGGAGATTCGTTGGCGAGTTTGATTTGCCTATAAGAGGAGCTTAGAGCTAAGAGGTAAGAGCTAAGAAGTAAAGCGGGTAGCTTGACAGCAACTGAGCATTTTTTAAAAGCTCCTAGCTCCTAGCTCCTTGTCCCCACAACCGTTTTCTTACGCCCTATAACTGCGCTACAATTAACTCATGTTCTCTGATCCTGCCGCTAATTTGTCGAAGTTGGGGCTTAATGACGGTATGCGCGTAGTTGACTTGGGAGCCGGCTCCGGTTTCTATTCTTTTGAGGCGGCTAGGCGAGTGGGGCAAAACGGCCGGGTTTACGCCGTTGACGTTGATAAGAATCTTTTGGAGCGATTGCGCTCGACCGGCATCTCCAATGGTCTTCGGAATATCGAGGTCGTTTGGGGCAATGCCGAGAAGATCGGCGGGACCAAGCTTCGAGAGATGATTGCCGATCGGGTTGTAGTATCCAATATTCTTTTCCAGATCGAGAAGCCCGACGATTTTCTCTTGGAAATTAAGCGAATTACCAAAACCGGCGGTAAAGTTTTAGTGGTCGATTGGAGCGAGCTGTCAGTCCTCAGTCCCAAGACTTTGGTTCCGGCGGCCAAGGCTCAATTGCTTTTCGAGAAGGCTGGTTTCAAACTGGACCAGTCTTTCAGTGCCGGCGAACATCACTACGGCTTAGTTTTTCAGAAAGTCTGATAAAATACATCAATGCCCAAATCATCGAGCAAATTCCAGATAATCGTCCTAGCGGTTTTTATTATCGCGATCATCGCCGGTGTGGCAGCTTTCGCACTTTACAAAGGCAAAAGCAACACCTCAACTATACCGGCTGTGACCATCTGGGGAACTTTCCCGGCCGAAGCCATCCAAAGTTACGTTTCCGATATCAATGCCAGCCGAGCCGATAAGATTACGGTCTACTATTCGGAATTCAGTCCGGTTAATTTCAATACCAAGTTTATTAATTCTCTGGCTAGCGGTAGCGGTCCCGATGCTATTCTCCTCCCGGCCGACATGATCCTGACCGAACAGGGCAAATTGACAGTCATTCCTTATTCGGTTCTTTCCCAGCGGGACTTCATGAACAATTATATCCAGGAAGCATCGGTTTATCTTACATCTTCGGGTATTCGAGCCATACCTTTCACGATCGACCCTTTGGTGACTTACTGGAATCGCGACACTTTCAACTCTTCCGGTTTGGCCTTGGCGCCAAGTTTCTGGGATGAATTTACGGGCAGTAATTTGAAACCAGGTTTGCCTCAGAAGTTAACGATCAAAGATCAGAACGGCAACATCCGGAAGTCGGCTGTAGCCATGGGCGACTTCAGTAACATGACCAATGCTCGGGAAGTCTTGGGCTCGCTTTTCCTTCAGAATGGCAATCCCGTAACAATGACGACTCAGCGGGGCGTGGAGAGTGCTTTGGCTAATGATAATGCAGCCGGCTCTTCGGCCGCTCTCAGGTTTTTCAGCCAATTTGCCGATCCGACTAGCGCCAACTATTCCTGGAATAGAAGTTTGCCGGTTGATAAGATTGCTTTCCTCTCCGGGCAATTGGCGACCTATTTCGGCTTCGCTTCGGAGATTGCTGATCTGCGGTCCAAGAATCCTAATCTCAATTTTGATGTGGCGCCCTTCCCGCAGATCCGCGGGGGAGAGAAAGTTTCTTATGGCGAACTTTATGGATTTTCTCTGGTCAGAAACTCCTCTTTGGCTAACGCGGCTTATCAGGTTATTGAAGTTCTAACTGATCCGGTCAATCTGGCGGGCTTGGCTAGTAAGATGTATTTGCCGACGGTTCGGAATGATCTTATCGCCCAAGGTTCAACTGATCCTTACGTTACTATTTTCAATCAAGCAGCTTTGATATCCCGGACCTGGCTGGATTCCAGCCAATCCGATTCTCGTTCCGTCTTCGGCAACCTGGTTCGGTCCATTGTTAGCGGCCAGAAATCTCTGAATGACGCTATTACGTCTTCCAATAATGAATACAATCAGCTTTTGTTATTCGCAGGGCAGTAGAGAAGAATCCGATTTGAATAAACCCTGGGCATTGGCGATCATTGAGATCAAGCAAAAACAAAATGGACTTCAAAAATATAAAAATAAATACGCGGACCTTAACCAGCTTCGTTTTTGTTATTTTTTCTGTTCTAGGTACAATACTTTTTTTGCCGACCGTCTTCGCTCAAACTACCCAATTGCCGACCAGTGATATTAGCGATCCGGGTTTCCGCCTCCTTATCTGCGATGGTCCGGATATTCCTCCTCAAGTTCTAAGTGCTCAGCCGAATCTTATTCCCAAAGATAATGCCGCTTTCAAAGCCAAGTTTGGCCACGACTTGCCCTATATTCCCTGTAATTTCGTCGGGGCCATGATGCAGATTCAGCACTTTATCAATATTGCCATTGTTTTGGGAGTCGTGGCGGCTGTTCTTAGCTTCTCATGGGCCGGTTTTCTATTCATGAAAGGCGATCAAGCTAGTCGCGGTAAGGCCAAAAAGATATTTCCCAGAGTGGTGGTTGGCTTTATAATAATGCTCTGCGCCTGGTTCGTCGTTTACCAGCTCGTGGCTTGGCTGACCGGTTCGACTAATTCCAATGTTCTTTTGGGGAATACAAATAGTACGGCGACCCAGTAAGATATAATGAAAAGACCTAATTTCATAATTCATGAATAAAATAAATATAAAAACACTGTCAACGATTTGCTTACTGGCATTTTTTGTATTATCAATAGCCGGATCAGTCTTGGCTGACCCATCGCCAGTATCGAGTAATCCTGTAAATTCAAGTGAAACGGGTAAAACTGGAGTTTCTAATTCCTCGGAGACCGGACCGACATCAAATACCGGTGTTTTTACCCTTCAAAATCCTTTAACTAAAATAGATTCGATTGGAGCGCTGGTTAAAAGTGTTGTTGAATGGTTCAGTTATATCGCTATCCTCTTTGCGGTCATAATGTTTATTTATGTTGGTTTCCAGTATGTTGTAAATGCCGCTAGAGGTGACGCCAATAAAATCAAAGAATTGCATGATCAATTACTTTGGCTTGTTGTAGGTGTGGCTGTTGTAATAGGGGCTCGAGTTATTATCGAACTCGTCATCAATACTTTGGCGGCTACCGGTACAGTTAGTCCGGGAGTCATCAATTCTTCAAGGAGTGCTTTGCCCTAAACGGTCAGTAGGCTTTCAATTAAATGAAAAAAATCCAACCACTTCTGATAACAATCTTCACCACTCTTCCTTTGGTGACCTTCGCTCAAACCAAGACCCTGAAAGATCTAATCAGTCTGGTGGCTGGTTATTTCAATGACATTTTGGCTCTTCTTATGGGAGCGGCTGTGGTGATGTTTGTCTGGTATGTGATCAGGTATTTCATTATGCCCAATGAGAAAAGGACCGAAGCCGCTCAATATATCATGTGGGCCTTGATCGGCTTCTTCGCTATCTTGTCACTTTGGGGCTTGGTCAATATCCTTATTGGCACTTTCAATCTCCAAACGGGCAGTCCGACCAGATGGACTGATTTGAAGAGCCTTTTCCCGGGTAACTGATTTTCTTTAATAACCAATGCTACAAATACAATGAAAAAAATCGCCCTGACTTATTTTGCTCTAGCCGCTCTTGTCTTGCCTGCTTCGGCTTTGGCCATAACGAAATATGTTGAACCGGTCTCCAATCCTGTCTCAACCGTTCAGGCTTTGCCGGATTTAGCACCTATTACTGACGCTAATGGTCTTTTTCGTCGGCTTGCTGGTTATGGCAATGTGGCAATATACATGCTGGTGGCTTTGGCCGTTATCTTCATCGTTTACAACGTTGTCTGGTATATCATCCGGCCAAGTGAAGCCGCAGGCAAGACTGAAGCTGGTCTGAATATTCTTTGGGGTTTGGTTGGTTTATTCATTATTGTCTCCTTGTGGGGTTTGGTTAATATTTTAGTGGGTACCTTTGGTACAGATAGTAATATGCCTAATCGGATTCCTAATGCCGATTTTATCAACGATCAGAATCCTAACAAATATAATACAGGAGACTAGCGCTATTATGGCCTAGCGGTAATCCACAGCTCGCTTGTATCTTTATGGGTCAATTGGTATATAATAACCCCAAGATTACGATTTATTAATTATTATCACTATGAAAAAAATCATCGCTTCTTTAGTTGTTCTGGCCCCTTCGATCGTCTTGGCTCAAGCAAATTTGAATGCCATTACCGATGTTAACAGCCTCTCCAAGCGCCTTTTCGGCATTGGTAACGTCGTTCTTTACGGCCTTGTGGCTTTGGCTGTTATCTTCATCGTTTATAACGTTGTTATGTATGTTATCAAACCGCCGTCCTCGGAAGAGAAGACTGCTGCCGGTCTCAATATTCTCTGGGGCATTGTGGGACTCTTCATTATCGTCTCGATTTGGGGTTTGGTTAATATCTTGGTCGGAACCTTTGGCACGACCCCGACTAACGCCCCAATCCCGAATATTGGCAACAATAACAACAATGGCGGTTTCCCGGCCAATCAATTGCCGACGGTTACCAACTAGTGCTAATGCTCTCTTTCTTCAAACTTAATTCTGTCCATGCGGCGGTCGATCTGACCGCCTTTGGCAGTGTCCTTGATCCCATCATTGTGAATATTGTCTATCCGGCTGTTGCTCTCTTGTTCGGTGTAGCCATTCTCTACTTCGTCTGGGGCGTTCTGCAGTTGGTCTTCCATGGCGATGATAGTGATGCTCGGAAGAAAGGGCAGATGACTATTCTCTACGGAAGTATCGGGATATTTATCATGGTTTCGGCTTGGGGAATAATATATCTGATTTCGAATACGGTGAAGGGAATATAAAACACAAGAAGAATGGAGTATGGAGAATGAAGAAGGGAGGAAAGAAAAGGGGATGTTGCAGAGGTTTAACCTCTACATGAGTAAAAATAGGATAAAAGGAAAAGGCGCTGGAGAATCTCTCCGGCGCCTTTCTTGAAAGAACATTCCCGTAGTTAAACGGGCCTGGTTAAGGAGAAGTGAATTTCCACTCCAGGACGGCAGCGACATCGCTGCCGTGGTGCGACGGGTTCACTCGATACTCCGTTGTGTTATAGGCCCCTTTGGGCCTGAATGGTAGTTTGGGGCCGCTGTAATCGGCTGGCCACATGTCTTGGATTACCCCGTCCGCCGTCGGGTAATTCGAGATTTCCTCGAAGTCCGGTGACCCGGGCGTTCGAGAGCGATTCGAGTATCGAATCTGCCAGCAGACCCCCGTGGTTAGCATGCTCGAGACTCGGGTGCAGTCTGTGGCGAAGCAGGTCACTCCGATCCAGTTGGTACTGGTCAGAGTAATGGCTTTGCGAGCTAGAGTAAGGGTAGTGGGTGCTGAGAGTGCTTGAGCTTTTTTAGTGCTCAATTCTTCCCAGACTTTCCACTTGCCCTTGTAGTGGTGAATCGCCACTAACCCGATGATGGTTAGGAGGACGATCCCCACGATCTTACTCATCGGCCAGTTCTTCCCGGTTTTCGACGGGGTGGCCAGAGTTGCTAGACCCTCTTTAGGGTCCTCGAAGATGTCATTGTCTGCC